>CAXSHC010000019.1:0-19248 GCA_964236745.1 uncultured Acetobacteraceae bacterium | reverse complement strand
ACCTGGCGGTCGGCAGCAGCCGGGTGACGGTGCACCTGCAGCGGGTGGGCACGGAGGTGGCGCTCAACGTCATCGAGCGGACCGGGCCGATCAAGGTGGTGCTGACCAGCTGATCCGGACGGGCTGGCCATCGCGGTTGATCACCCGGACGTGGCTTGCAGTCCCGCCAACCGGAGCGGAGGCTGTTTCTGTACCGGCCGTCGCAGCGGCCGGACTCCGTGGCACGATGTGCTCCCCACCGACCCGGAAAGCGAAGCCATGCCCGACTCAGCCGCCCTGTTCCACGACCTTGATGCAGACCAGGTGACGCTCGAACGCGACGGCGTCGTCGGGCGCAAGGGCGGGTTCTCCGCCGAATGGGTCGACCGGCTGCGCGAGGACATGATGACCGCCTTCTGGGAAGCGATCCAGCGCCCGGGGGGTGCCGTCGGACGCGGGCCGCGGCGCTGGTACGTCGAGCTGCATCCCGAGGCGCTGAGCGGGTTCGCCGAGCTGGTGACCCATCCCTGGATCACCGGCATGGCGGAGCGGGTGCTGGGGCCTGACTACCAGATCGTCGAGGTGGGATTCGATACCCCGTTCCAAGGTGCCGTGAACCAGCCCTGGCACCGCGACTTCCCGTCGCCTCCCGACAGCTTCGAGGGACATCGCATCACCTCGCTCGCCTTCAACCTGTCCGGCGTGGACGTTTCCCCGGACATGGGGCCGTTCGAGGTGGCGCCCGGCACGCAGTGGGACGACGGGCGGGAATGGAAGCACGAGATGTTCCCCGAGCGCGCGCTCTGGGGGCGCTTCGAGGAACGCGCGGTGCGCAAGTATCCCAAGCGCGGCGACATCTCCTGCCGCTCGGCGCTGACGATGCATCGCGGCACGGCGCATCCGTCGCCGATCTCGCGGCCGGTGCTGGTGCTCGGCGTGGACGCGCCCGGGGCGGGGCACGCAGCCCTGCACGACATGATGGTGACGCGCCCATTCCATGACTCGTTGCCGGCCTCGGCGCGCCAGCACCTAGTGTGCCGGGTGGTCGACGAGCTGGTGCCGATCACCCAGAAGCACGACATCGAGGGACTGGTGATGGGCGCCGAGTGACGAAGGGGAAACGCCGCTCGACGTTCTCGGTCGGGTCGACGATCACGGCAGGGCGCCGCGCCAGTATTGCATCAGGGCCTGCCTGAGTTCGGTGTCGAACGCCGGGTGCAGGCACAGGAACGCCTTGTCGGCCACCGCGGCGCAAGGGTTTGGCGCGGGGCTCGCCTGCCAAAGCCCACGGGTGAGGGCGAAGCTGCGCGTCAGCAGGCTGGTGCCGCTTCCTGCGGGCAGGCGCATCGCCTGCTCGATGACCAGCGCGGTCCGCGCCAGCCCGGCGGCGAAGCTGGACTTGAACTGGTGCAGCTTGTCGGGGGCGAGGTTGTTCTCCAGGACGCCGTAGCTGAGGCTGTCCAGGCGGAGCAGCTCAGGATGGCGGCGAACGTGGCCGACATAGGCGTCGATAAAGGCCGCCACCTTGTCGCCGCGCCTGCCGCGCGTGTCCCGGAACGCTGCCTCGATTTCGCCCAGGACTTCGATACATGCCTGCAGCAGGAGGGCGATGAAGATTTCCTCCTTGCTGCGAAAATAAAGGTAGACCGTGCCCTTGGCGAGAACGGCGGCGGCGGCGATGTCGGCCGCGGCCGGAAGGGTGCCGTCGCCCGCGTTGAACAGCATGCGTGCCGCTTCAAGGATGGCCTTCCGCCGGGCTTCCTTGTCCTCCGCCGCGATCGCATGCCGCGCCATGTCGCATCCTTCAGGTCCTGGACAGCCTGTACACCGTTCTGGCCTGGAACCGACGGGACAGGAAGCGGGTGCTGAAGGCCATCGCCCGGTTGAGCCGACCGGCGACGACGCTGGACCGGCCGGCGAACAAGGCGTCGAGCCCGATCTCGGCCACCCTGGCGGGCGGCAGCAAGGTTCGCCGCATCGAGGGCTTCATGGTGTAGCCCGACACGTGGTTGAACTCGGTGTCCATCAGGCCGGGCGACAGCACCGTGACGCCCACGCGTGGCGCCAGCTCGACATGCAGCGCCTCGCCGAGCGACAACACGTAGGCCTTGGCGGCGGCATAGGCGGCGAGCAGCGGTGCCGGCTGGTAGGCGGCAAGGCTCGCCACCAGGAGAATGCGGCCCTTGCCGCGATCGGCCATCCGCCGGCCGAACACGTGCGTCAGTTCGGTCAGTGCCGTGATGTCGAGCTGGAGCATGGCGCGCAGTCGCTCCGGCTCCTGGGTGACGAAGGCGCCGGTGAGACCGAAGGCGGCGTTGTTGACCAGGATGTCCGCCTCGATCCCTTGCGCGTCGAGACGCTGCAGCAGCGTGGTCGCGCTGGCCGGATCGGCGAGGTCCTGCGCCTCGACCACGACCGTGATGCCGTGTTCCCGCTCAAGCCGCGACGCGAGCTCGCGCAGGCGCTGTTCGCGTCGCGCCACCAGGACGAGATTGTTGCGTCGACCGGCGAGTGCGGTCGCGAACGCGGCTCCGAGTCCGCTCGAGGCGCCTGTAACGATCGCCCACCCGGCTTCCGACGATGCCATCCATGCCTCCTTTATATGACTTCAGGTCATATGGACATGACCGACGGTCATTTCAAAGGGCGGGGATGGATCCGGAAGCGTAGCGGTCGAGGATCTCGTCGACCGGGCCGTCGGCGACCACCCGCCCGGCGTCGAGCCACAGCAAGCGCGTGCACCAGGTGCGCAGCACGCTCGGCATGTGCGAGGTCAGCACCAGGATCTCGGCGCCGCGCACCACGGTTTCCAGCCGGGCGTGGGCCTTGACGGCGAAGCGGGAGTCGCCGGCCATGAACCATTCATCCATCAGCAGCACCTGCGGCGCGATGGCGGTGGCGAGCCCAAAGCCCAGCCGGACGATCATGCCGGACGAGTACACCCGCACCGGCAGCTCCAGGAACGCGCCCAGGGAGGCGAACGCCTCGACGTCGTCCTCCAACGCCCGGATGCCGGCGCTGGACAGGCCGACATAGCGGCCGCGCAGCGTGATGTTCTCGCGGCCGGTGAGGTCGAGGTTCATGCCGAAATTGGTGTCGAGCAGGGTGTTGATGCTGCCGCCGACGTGGATGCGCCCGGCCACCGGCTCATAGATGCCGCCCAGCACGCGGAGCAGGCTCGACTTGCCGGCGCCGTTGTGGCCGACGATGCCGAGCCGCTCGCCGGAATCGAGTCGGAAGGTGATATGCCGCAGCGCCTGCACCACCACCCGCTTGGCCCCGTCTGCGCCGACGGTGCCGCCGCTCCGGCCGCCCCGAGACGCAGCCCCCACCCGGGAGGAGGCCAGCGACAGCACCGTCTTCTTCAGCGACCGCGCGCCGCCGTGATAGAGCGGGAAGTTGAGGGACAGGTCGTCCACTGCGATAAAGGCGCTGCCGCGCTCCAGGGGCGGGGCGACGAAGGCGGGATCGAGATCGCCCGGATGAAGATCCACGGTTTCGGATCAGATCCAGAAGGCGATGCGCGGACGGGCGCGCACGAACACGAACCAGGACACCGTCCAGAACAAGGCGCTGTAGCCGAGTGCCGCTCCCCAGATCAGAAGGCCGGGCGTTCCGCCAAGCAGGGGAGTGCGCACCACGTCGAGCAGCGGGTCGAACGGGTTGAGCGGCAGCCACCAGCCACGAGCGCCGAGCTGCGACGGCTTCCAGATCACCGGTGTGATGTAGTACGCCACCTGCATCAGGCTGCCCACGATCGGCGGCACGTCGCGGAACCGGGCGCAGATGCAGCCAAGCAGGTAGCAGGCGGCGGCGCCGTCCAGGATCCACAAGGCGAAGCCCGGTAGGCTCAGCAGGGCGCGGAAACCGGGCCAGGCGCCGAAGATCGCGAACACCACCAGCGGCACCACCACGTTGTGGCCCAGCACGATCGCGTTGCTGACTACTGTGCGCAGGACCTGCACCGTGAATGGCATGCGCATGGAGCGTATGGTCTGCTCGGCGCCCAGGAAGCTGTTGCAGGCGTCGCTGCTCAAGCCGCCGATGCCGGCTTGCCACAAGATCAAAGACACCGCCAGGAACGGCAGGTAGTCGCGCGGGTGCTGGTGGAACAGCAGGCTGTAGATCGCGCCCATGGAGGCGACCATCACGCCACTCGACAGCGTCAACCAGATCGGCCCCAGCAGCGAGCCGCGATAGCGCAGCTTGATGTCGAGCCAGCCCAGCGAGAAGGCGAGGCGCCACAGCGCCAGCCCATCGCGCAGGTCGTCGCGCGCCGCCTTGCCGCGGGTGGAACGGCCGGTGCGGGCATCGAGCAGCAGCTCGGGCGCTTGTTCCCGATTCTGTGGCGTGCTGCCGGGTGCCGGCGCCGTTATCCGGTCGAGCGTCGCCGTTTCCGCGCGGGATCCACGCTCCGACACGGGCGGAAAGGCGTTCATCACCGGCGGCGTAGCCGATCCATGGCACCCCGGCAACTCGACCGGGGCGCTTGTCCGCCCGAACAAGGCGGGTTGCATGGTTGTCGCCTGCCATGCGGTTGATGTTGCGGCAAAGGTGGATGCACGGTAATGCCTTCATCAGGTTCGCGCAGGGTTTACGTGGATGCCGCCACGATCCTGCCGCAATCGCGCCGGATCGTCACGTGGTCTGGTCGCAGCATTGTGCAGGACTCGCTGTCTGATCGTCCGGCCCAGGCTGGAACGCGGAGATGATCGACCCGATGACGCCACCCGCCGATCGACCCGCCCCGAATCAGGCTCCTTCCCCGAAGCGCCCGCCGTTGGGGTTGCTCGGTTCGGTTTTCCTGCTGCCGCTACTCGCCGCCTGCGCCGGCACCCCCACGCGCCCGGACATCCCGGTGGCGCAGGAAGCGGCGCAGTATCGCGCCCATGCCCGCAGCTACTACGCCCCGCCGGGGCCGGCAGACGATCCATGGGGGCCGTACATCCAGGAGGCATCGAACAAGTTCGACGTGCCCGACGCCTGGATCCGTGCCGTGATCGGCCGTGAATCGGGCGGGCAACAGTTCCGCAACGGCACGCTCACCACGTCGCCGGTGGGTGCCATGGGGCTGATGCAGCTGATGGCGCCGACATACGACGACCTGCGCACCCAGTACAGCTTGGGCGACGACGCGTTCGAGCCGCACGACAACATCATGGCCGGCACCGCCTATATCCGGCAGATGTACGAGATCTATGGTGCGCCGGGCTTCCTGGCCGCCTACAACACCGGGCCCGGCCGCCTGGACGACTTCCTGACACGCAACCGGCCGCTGCCCCGGGAAACCCGCCAGTACGTCGCCATCATCGGCCCGCAGATCGCCGGCATCTGGCCGCGGAACCGGTCCCAGACCGACCTGCTGATCGCCAGCCGCAGCGGCTCCGACGCCGCTTATCCGGCGGCGCAGAGCAGCGGCGAGACCCGTTCAGTGCAGATGGCCTGGACCAGCCGTCGCGACCTCAACCAGGCGCGCGATGCCGACCAGCCGGTGCAGGTGGCGGAAGCGCCGTCGTCGGGTGGCGGAACCGTGCCGTCCTATACCCGGGCGTGGAACAGCCTTCCTGCCGCCCGACCGATGGCGGCGGCGCCGTCGGCGCCCGCTTCCGCGCCGGCCACCGAGTCGGTGCGGGCAGCCTGGGCTTCCCGGAACGTGGCGCCGCCCGCCGCCGAAGCGCCGCCGGTGGCGGTGGCCGAGGCGGCTCCCGACCACGACTGGACGCCCGCGCCGACCGCCCTGCAGCAGGCGGTGGTGCCAGTGGCGCCCGCGCCGCAGCCGGCGTTTCACCCGATGCGGCTGGCGGCGTCCGCCCCATCCACGCCAGCGCGGCGCCAGCGTTTCATGCTGATCCATTCCGCGATGGCGGAGCCGGCGCCGCTGCTTCGCGACGCGGGGCGTGGCGGAGTGCGCAACTGGTCGGTGCAGGTCGGCGCGTTCGGCACGGAGGCGCAGGCAAACCAGGCTGCCGGGGTGGCGCAGTCGCATGCGCCCAACCTGTTCCACGCCCGCGCCGAGATCGCCGATATCCGGCAGGGGCACGGGGCACGGATCTTTCGCGCCCGCCTTACCGGCCTGTCCCGCGGCGAAGCGTTGCAGGCCTGCGAGCGTCTGAGGGGCAGTCGGTCGGAATGCATGGTGGTGTCACCCGATGCGGGCTCCTAGCGCGGTCGCCGCCGGACTGGCGCTGGCGGTCCTGGCCGCGGGCGGCGCTCAGGCAGCGCTGAAACCGGGCGCCAGGGCTCCGGACTTCCATGCGCGGGCCACGCTGGGCGGCAAGGAGTTCGACGCGTCGCTCGCGGCGATGCTGCGCAAGGGGCCGGTGGTGGTGTACTTTTATCCCGCCGCCTTCACATCCGGGTGCACGGTGGAAGCGCACGACTTCGCCGACGCGATGCCGAGCTTCGAAAAGCTGGGCGCGCAGGTACTCGGGGTATCGGAGGACAAGATCGCGAAGCTGGATCGCTTCTCCGTCAGCGCATGCCAGAGCCGCTTTCCAGTTGCGGCCGATGCCGATGGCAGCATTGCCCAGGCCTATGACGCCACGCTGCCCCTGCTGCACGGCTACGCCAACCGGACCTCGTATGCGATTGCGCCTGACGGAACCGTTCTCGCCGCCTACAGCGCGATGGACCCAGATGGCCATGTGTCACGCATGTTGGAAGCCGTGAAACGCTGGGCCGGCACCGGCGTGCATTCGGGACCGGGCTGAGCGAGCCAACCCGGACCGGCGTCGGTTCAGTTGGTGAGGGGCAAGTGCCGAGAACCGTTCCCACGACCGGATCCGGGGGGAGCGGTGGTAGCCTCGAGACAGCGAGGCACGACGGGCCGTACCGCCACCTTCTGTGTGGCGCGTAATGGACGGTAGGCTTCCGTGGCAGCGCTTTCGCCGAACTGACCGTGGTTGCCAGGCAGCTTGGTTTTGCCTCGATCTGCGATGTGCATCGGTAGCTCCAGGATTTTGGTTTACCCCCATCCATTGAACGGGTAGTTCCGCAATCCGTTGCCCGGCCTCAACATCAACATCCCTGGATCGGGAACTCCTGCATGGTCGAGCCGGCCGGGTGCATCGGGTCCCGGCCAGCCGGATCGTGTCAGTGGTTGGCGAGGCCGGTGTTGCCGGTGACGGCCTGCTGGGTCGCCGTAGCACCCTTCGACACGTCGTGGCCTAAGGCGCTGGCGTCCTGGCCGGCGCCGCTCAGGGTGTTGCAGGCGGACAGCCCGACGGTGGTGCCGACGAGCAGCCCAACGGTGAGGACCATGCGGGAGGTGTTGGACAACATCTTCTTCGTCTCCAGGTTGACGTCGAAACAACGGAGTAGCCCCCAGGTTCCGACCCTGTGCCCGTTGTGCCGTGGCCGTTGCACTTTGGCAACGGCTGCTCCCGGGGAGCCCGGTTTGACGGCAACACGGCGGGCAAGTTAAGAACTGCTCGCAATCAGATGGAGATCCGGCTCATGCGCGTGCTGCCCACCACCATCCTGTCCGGCTGCCTGCTGTTCGCCGGGTCGGGGATGGTCGCGCCGAGCCTGGCGGCCGGGACGGAAACCCTTACGCTTTATTGCGCCCAGCACCGCCAGATGGTCGACCAGCTGACGACGGCATTCACCAAACAGACCGGCATCATCGTGCGTACCCGCTATGGCGAGGCTCCGGAGATCGCCAGCCAGATCGTGCAGGAAGGCACTGCGTCGCCGGCCGACATTTACTTCACCGAGAACTCGCCAGAATTGGTGCTTCTGGACGAGAAGGGGCTGCTGGCTCCGGTGGACAAGAACACGCTGGCCGACGTTCCGGCACGCGACAGCGCCGCCACGGGGAACTGGCTCGGCGTGCTGGCGCGCGAGAACGTGCTCACCTTCAACCCCCGCGCGATCGCCGAGAACAAGCTGCCCGAGTCGCTGCTCGACTTGGCGCGGCCGGAATGGAAGGGGAAGCTGGCGATCGCACCTGCCGATGCCGACTTCCTGCCTTTGGTGGAAGCGGTGGTCAAGCTGAAGGACCGCGACACCGCGTTGGCCTGGCTCAAGGCGATCAAGGCGAACGCGCAGGTGTTCGATGACGACGAGGGCGTGGTGGCGGCGGTGGATCGCGGCGGCGCCGCCGTCGGCATCGTCAACAACTACTACTGGGCGCGGCTGCGCGCGGAGAAGGGCGACGCCACGGTGAGCCGGATCCACCACTTCGCCGGTGGCGACGTCGGTGGGCTGATCAACGTGTCCGGGGCCGCGGTGTTGAAGTCGTCAAAGCACCAGGAAGCGGCGCAGCGGTTCCTGGCCTTCCTGGTCAGCACCCCGGTGCAGACCACCCTGGCGGCAGAGAACGTCGACTTCGAATACCCGCTGGCGCGCGGGGCGAAGGCAAACCCGCTGCTCAAGCCGTTAGACCAGCTCGATCCCCCCGCGATCACGCCCAAGGAGCTGGGCGACGACCAGGATGCGGCGAAGCTGCTCCGGGAAGCAGGGCTGTTCTGAACACGTTGCCCCAACCTGGTCGCCAGTCCGGCCGACAGCTTGGCCATCGGGCCAGCCGATGAGGGCGGGGCGCCGGCCGGTCCCGGTGCCGCTGCTTCTGGCTGCCGGCATGGCGTCGACACTGGTGCTTCTGCCCCTGGCGCTCACGGTGGGGCAGGCCTGCGCAGTGCCGCTGGCGGAAGCGCTGGCGCTGCTGTGGCGGCCCCTCGTGGGTCAATTGCTGGTCGACACGGTCGGGCTGGTGGCGGCGGCGGCCGTCGTGGCGGCGGTGGTCGGCGTGTCGTGCGCGTGGCTGGTGGAGCGGACCGACCTACCCGGCCGGCGTGTGTTCGCCGTGCTGGCGGCGGTGCCGCTGGCGATCCCGCCCTTTATCACCTCCTACGCCTGGGTTTCGCTCAGCAACGCCCTGCAGGACTTCGCCGGCGCGCTGCTGGTGGTGGGCTCAGCCTACATGCCCCTGGTGTATCTCCCGGTGGCGGCCGCCTTGCGCGGCATGGACCCGGCGATGGAGGAAACCGGGCGGGTGCTGGGGCTGTCGCCGTGGCGCTGCTTCATGCGGCTGGTGCTGCCGCAGCTCAGGCCGGCGCTGCTGGGCGGCATGCTGCTGGTGTCGCTGAACGTTTTGGTGGAGTTCGGCGCCTTCGCGCTGCTGCGCTACCGCACCTTCACCACCGAGCTTTATGCGCAGTACCGCACCGGGCTGGCCGGTCCGGACGCGTCGCTGCTGGCGACCGTGCTGGTGGCGCTGTGCCTGCTCTGCCTGGCGCTTGAGCTGAAGGTGCGCGGCCGGCAGGGCAGCGCGTCGCTGCACCGCGGCGCCAGGCGGCGGCCCGCGCGCTACCGTCTCGGTGCCGCCACCGTGCCGGCGTTGTTGTTCTTCTGCGCGCTGGTGGCAACCACGCTGCTGGTGCCGCTCGGCACGCTCGTGTTCTGGCTGTTCCGGCACAACAGCGCTGCGACCACGGCGGTGGGCGTGTCGTGGCCGCTGCTGTGGCAGGCGACGACGGGCTCGCTGTTCCTGGCGCTGGGCGGCGCGGCGACCACCCTGCTGCTGGCGCTGCCGCTCGGCTTCCTGGCGGTGCGCCATCCCGGCCGCATCGCCACCCTGCTGGAGCGCACCGCCTATCTTGGCCAGGGTGTGCCGGGGATCGTGGTGGCGCTGGCGCTGGTGACGCTGGCGCTCCGCCTGCTGACGCCGCTTTACCAGGGCACGCTGCTGCTGATCCTGGCCTACGCCATCCTGTTCCTGCCGCTGGCGCTGGTCAGCGTGCGCGCGGCCTTCGCCCAGGCGCAGCTGCGGTTGGAGGAGGCGGGCAGGGTGCTGGGGCTCGGGCCGCTCGCGGTGGCGCGCCGGGTAGTGCTGCCGCTGGCCGCTCCCGGCCTGGGTGCGGCGGCGGCGCTGGTGTTCGTGGCGGTGGTGACCGAGCTGACCACCACTCTGCTGCTGGCGCCGATCGGTACCGAAACCCTGGCGACGGAAGTCTGGTCCGACACCACCACCCTGGCCTTCGCCGCCGCCGCACCCTACGCCGCGGTCATGGTGTTGTTGTCGCTCGGCTCGACCTGGATCCTGGCGCGCCGGTTCGGCCGTGGCGATCCGCGCGTCGCGGCAGCCGGACCGGGTGCTGCGTGACGCCGGCGCTGCGCATCTCGGCGGTCGCGAAGTCGTTCGACGCCGTGCCTGTGCTGCGCGGGCTCGACCTGGAGGTCGCGTCGGGCAGCTTGGTGGCGATCCTGGGCGCGTCCGGCGGCGGCAAGACCACGCTGCTTCGCCTGCTGTGCGGCTTCGAGCGTGCCGATGCCGGCATCATCGCCATGGACGGCACCGTGGTGGACGGAACAATGGACGGACGCGCGGTGCACCTGCGGCCGGAACAACGGCGGGTCGGCTACGTGGCGCAGGACGGCGCGCTGTTCCCGCATCTGGACGTCACGGACAACATCCTGTTCGGCTTGTCCCGCGCCAACCGCAGCGACCGCGCGCGGGCGGAGGCGCTGCTGGAGCTGGTCGGGCTACCAACATCCTATGCCGCGCGTCCGCCCCAGGCGTTGTCCGGCGGCGAGCAGCAGCGCGTCGCACTGGCACGCGCCCTGGCGCCGCGGCCGCGTCTGGTGCTGCTGGACGAGCCGTTCTCCGCCCTGGACGCATCGCTCCGCGCCGGAACGCGCCGCGCGGTCGCGGTTGCGCTGGCGCAGGCCGGCGCCACCGCGCTGCTGGTGACGCACGACCAGTCCGAAGCCTTGTCCATGGGCGACCGGGTCGGCGTGCTGCGGGAAGGCCGGCTGGTGCAGGTCGCGTCCCCGTCCGAACTGTACCGGTATCCGGTCGACGGCAGGCTGGCCCGCTTCGTCGGCGAGGCGACGCTGCTTGACGGGGAAGCGGTGGGTGGCGTCGTCACCTGCGCGCTGGGCCGTTTGCCGCTTGCCGTGCCCGTGCCGGACGGCCGGGTCGAGGTGATGCTGCGTCCGGAGCAGGTCGAGATCAGTGCTCCGGATGGGGTTGCGGGCAGGGTCGCAGCCATCATCGCCACCATCAGCTACTACGGCCACGACGCCAGCCTGTCGCTCGCCTTGCCCGGGCAGGACGCAATGCTGCTGGCGCGGATCGGCGGGATCCAGGCGCTGGGCCTGCGGGTCGGCGGCGAGGTCGGCGTGGCGGTGCGGGGAACGGTGGTCGCGTTTCCCGCCGAACCGGTCCCGTAGTCGACGCGGCGGGCCCGCGATGGGGTCCCGCCGCGTTTGATGCCCCGACCTCCGGCGCTCAGACCAGGGTGAGGCCCACGTCGAGGTTGTTGCGGGTCGCGTTGGAATACGGGCAGATGGCGTGCGCCGTTTCCATCAGGCGCTGCGCGTCGGCACGGTCCAGCCCGGGCAGGTCGACGGACAGGTCGGCCGTGATGCCGAACCCGCCTTCCGAGCGCGGGCCGATGCCCACGGTCGCCGACACGGTGGTGTCCGCGGGAACGCTGAGCTTGAGCTGCTGTCCCGCCACCTTGAGCGCACCGATGAAGCAGGCGGAATAGCCGGCCGCAAACAGCTGCTCCGGGTTGGTGCCGGGGCCGCCGGCGCCGCCGAGTTCCTTGGGCGTCGACAGCTTGGCCTGGAACGACCCGTCTTCCGACCGCGCTTCGCCGTCGCGGCCGCCCGTGGCGGACCCAGTGGTGCGGTACTTCACGTCGACGGGCATGGCGAATTCCTTTGGCGGTGCATGATCCGGCACGACCGGCCGGCGGGCGCAGGTCTATGCCGGCGGCAGGTCGTTGTCCAGATAAAGATTATCGCGATAACTATTTGGCCGTGATAGGCTGGTTATGCCGTTGACGGAACCGAACCCGATGCCCGACCCCCTGCCGCTGGACGAGCAGCTTTGCTTCTCGCTTTATGTCGCGAGCCTGGCCATCAACCGCGCCTACAAGCCGGTGCTCGACCGGCTCGGCCTCACCTATCCGCAGTTCCTGGTGCTGCAGGCGGTGCGCGAGGCGGACGGGCGGACCGTGGGCGCGATCGCGTCGCGCCTGGCGCTCGAGCCCAGCACGGTAACGCCGATGGTCAAGCGCCTGGCCGCCGCCGGCCTGCTCCACCGCACGCGCAACCCGGACGACGAGCGCGAGGTTCGCGTCGGCCTGACCGCGGCCGGGCAGGCGCTGTGGGCCAGGACCGGCTGCCTTGCCGAAACCATGCTCGACCGTTCCGGCCTGGACGCCGGCGAGCTTGCCGCCCTCAACACCCGGATGCGCACGCTGCGCGACGCCCTGCTGGCGAGCGCGCCGGCGCAGCGGTGACGGGGCCGACCGTAACCTTCCACGATCGGCAATACGGCTGATACACGCAGCCTCTAGTCGAGGTCGTCCTGGTCGGAGCCATCTCATGACTCGCCGCGTCGCCTTCGCGGTTCTGCGTCCGGTGCTGCTGCTGGGCGTGCTGGCGTCCGGAGCGGTTCAGGCCCAGCAGCATGCCGGGTTGGTCTCGCTTTCGGTTCCAGCGACCGGCGCCTACGACTTCCACGACACGGCGCCCGCTTCCCCGGCGCAGCGCCTGCGCGCGGCGCCGCTGCCGGATCCCGGCACGCTGCCGAAGCCGGACCGCAGCCTGCACGATCCCGCCACCGGCGCCGACACCACCGCCTTCGGCACCGCCTACACCTATCCCAACCCGAACACCGACACGACCTCCGGCCCGAACGCGGTGGGCAACGCGGCGAGCCGCTCCGCCGGGGTGCCGGTGCAGGGGGGCGGCGGGCTGGTGCTGTTCGAATGGGGATACCCGCCCCGGCCCATGCCCCTGGTGCCAGGCGACGATCTGACCGCAGCACCGCCACCGGTGCGGGAGATACGCTTCGCCGTGCAGGCCGACGACGCGCCGGTGCTGGACGCCCGCTCGCTGTGGATCGTGCAGCGCGCGGTGCAGGCCTATGGCCGCGCGGGCCTGACCGAGATCACCGTGGAGCGCCCGTCCAACCGCCCTGGATGCTGCCGCCGCTATCCCGACCTCGTGCGCGCCGAGCTGATACGCAGCGGGATCGGCCCCGACCCGGCGCACCTGCTGCCGGACCACCGGATCAGGCTGGTTCAGGCGGCGATGCCGGTCGGGCCTAGGCGTCCAGCGGGCCAGCGCGTCGCGTCGCCCTTGCGGCACCCGCACCGACGCCCTTAATACGCAAACGAAGACGTTCTCGGGGCGGGGTGCAATTCCCCACCGGCGGTGTTTGCTTCGGGGCGGTTTCCGTTCCGTGGCATCAGCCCGCGAGCGCCCGCCCGGTTTGGCGGGGTCAGCAGATCCGGTGCGATCCCGGAGCCGACGGTATAGTCCGGATGGAAGAGGACGCCAGCGTGCAGGGCCTTTCCCGTGAGGGAAGGGCGTGCGCGCCAGGCTGCGCCCTGGGTCGCGTCCGTTGGACGGGATTCGATCGAGCATGAACGCGGCTTCCTCGCTGCTTCAAACGGGACTGGACCGCACGAGTCTCCCGCCAGCGGTGGCGCAAGGCTTCCGCGAGGCCGTGGACGCGGCGTGCACGTACATGGGCGCCACCGCGCCCAACCCTCCGGTAGGCTGCGCGATCCTGGACCGGGACGGCCGCGTGCTGGTGGCGGCGGGACACGAGCGGGCGGGACAACCGCATGCCGAGGCGCAGGCATTGCATCGCCTGGCGGAAACGGGACGGCTGGCGGAAGCGCACACGCTGCTGGTGACGCTGGAGCCCTGCAATCATCACGGCCGCACCGGCCCCTGCACCGAAGCGATCCTGCAAACCCCGGTGCAAACGGTGTGGATTGGCTGCCTGGACCCCAACCCGCATGTCGGCGGCCACGGCGCGGACCGTCTGCGCGGCAGCGGGCTGGTGGTGCATTGTCTCGGCACCAGCCCGGACGGGGAGGAAGCCCGCCTCCACCGCGACTGCCAGGCGCTGATCGCCCCGTTCCGGCGCCGTGTGATCGACGGGCGGCCCTGGATCACGGTGAAGCAGGCGCTCGACGCCGCGAACGCGATGGTGCCGCCCCCTGGCGTCACCACCTTCACCGATCATGCGTCGCTGCGCCTGGCGCACCGGCTGCGCCGCGCCACCGAAGCGGTGGTGACCGGCGCCGGCACGGTCCGGGCCGACCAACCGCATTTCACCGTTCGCCACCTGGCCGACCATGCCGACCGCCGGCGCCTGCTCGCGGTGCTCGGCCGGTCCCTGCCGGACGGGTATGCCGCCGCCGCCGCGTCGCGCGGCTTCGACGTGCGCCTGCTGCCGACGCTCGACGAACTGTTGCCGGCGCTGAACCAGGCCGGCGTGCTGTGGGCCCTGGTGGAAGCCGGCCCGCGCCTGCTGCACGCGCTGCAGCAAGCCGGATTGTGGGACGACTGGCTCACCATCCGCCACCCGGCCGACGGTCCGGACCGTTGGTCGGTGACGCTGGCGCCCGACCACGACATCTCGCCGCTGCCGCTGCTGCCGGAGCTGCGCGGCCTCGAACCGAATGGGGAGAATGCATGTTCTCGGGCATCATAGAACGGCTCGGCCACGTCGCGGCGGTGGTGCCGGGAGGGGACGCGGGGCAGGGCCCTGAGGAAGGCGACGTGCGGCTCGACCTTCGCACTGGGTTTTCCGACCTGGAGCTCGGCGAAAGCGTCGCGGTGAACGGGGTGTGCCTGACCGTCACGCGGTCCGCTTCCGACGGCCTGGCTACGTTCTTCGCCAGCACCGAGACCCTGTCGGTCACGGCGCTGCGTCGGCTGCAACCGGGCGACCGCGTCAACCTGGAGCGCGCGGTCACGCCCTCGACCCGGCTGTCCGGCCATATCGTGCAGGGCCATGTCGACGGCGTCGCCATCCTCCGGTCGGTCGAGCCGGCAGGCGACGCCTGGAGCCTCCGCTTCTCGCTGCCGGCCGCCCTGCGCCGTTATTGCGTGCTGAAGGGCTCCATCACCCTGGATGGCATCAGCCTCACCCTCAACCGCCTGGACGAGCCGGTCACGGAAGATGGGGAGGAGCGGTTCGCAGCTGGCGTCACCGTGATCCCGCACACCTGGGAGCACACCACCCTGGGCGGTTTGCTGCCGCAATCGCCGGTGAACGTGGAGGTCGACGTGATGGCCAAGTATGTGGAACAGTTGTTGAGGGCAGGATCATGACCGACCACGCGGTGCCGCCCTCCATACAGGCGGCGCTGGACGCGCTTCGCGCCGGCCGCATGGTGCTGATGACCGACGACGCCGACCGCGAGAACGAGGGCGACCTGGTGATCGCGGCCGAGTTCGCGACTGCGGACGCGGTCAACTTCATGGTCACGCACGGGCGCGGGCTGGTGTGTCTGCCGCTGGAAGCGTCGCAGGTGGAGCAACTCGGCCTGCCGATGATGGTGGCGCACAACCGCGCCCCGCGCTCCACCGCCTTCACCGTGTCGATCGAGGCGACCACGGGGGTGAGCACCGGCATCTCCGCGCACGACCGCGCCCGCACCATCGAGGCCGCCACCGCTCCGGACGCGGGGCCCTCCGACCTAGTGTCGCCCGGGCACGTGTTCCCGCTGCGCGCCGTGCCGGGCGGGGTGCTGGTGCGCGCCGGCCATACCGAGGGCTCGATCGACCTGGTGCGGCTTGCCGGCCTGCGTCCGGCGGCGGTGATCTGCGAGGTGATGAGCGCGGACGGCTCCATGGCCCGCATGGACGAGCTGCGTCGGTTCGCGGCCACGCACGACATGCCGATCGTGACCGTGGCCGAGCTGGTCGCCTTTTTGTCCGCATCCGAGGCGGCCGCTTCGGCACCGCTGGTCGAGCGGATCGCCACCACCGGCTTGCCGGTCGCGCTGTCGGGCGTGGTGTTCGAGATGCGCGCTTATCGCGACCGCGACGGCCACGAGCACCTGGCGTTGCTGAAGGGCGATCCGGCGTCGTCCGGCGTGCATCCGGCGCTTGTGCGGCTGCACTCGGAATGCGTCACCGGCGACGTGTTCGGCTCGCTCCGCTGCGACTGCGGCAGCCAGCTGCAGGTGGCGCTGGCGCGTATCGCCGCCGCTCCTTGCGGCGTGCTGCTCTACCTGCGCGGCCACGAGGGGCGCGGCATCGGGCTCGCCAACAAGGTGCGCGCCTATGCGCTGCAGGACGCGGGGCTCGACACCGTGGACGCCAACCACCGGCTCGGCTTCGCCGCCGACGCGCGGGACTGGTCGGTGGCGGCGGCGATCCTGCGCGATTGCGGCGTGGACCGGCTGGACCTGCTGACCAACAACCCGGACAAGGTGGCGGCCCTGGAAGGCCGCGGCTTCGTGGTCGCCGCCCGGGTCGGGCTGGAGGTGCCGCAGACCGCCTACAACCAGAACTACCTGCGCACCAAGCGCGACCGCATGGGCCATGTCCTCGGCGACGTGCAGCCGGCCGGCCGAGCCGCGGAATGAGCAGCGGAACAGGAACCAGCCGATGAGCACCAACACCCCGTCCGCCGTGCCGTCGCTTCGCTTCGACGTGTCCCCCCGGTTGGCGCTGGTGGTCAGCCGCTTCAACGAGGACGTCACCGGCGGCCTGCGCGCCGGCGCCATCGAGTGGCTGGCCGAGCACGAGATTTCCGTGCGCGAGCAGGACGTGATCGCCGCTCCCGGCGCCTTCGAGCTGCCGCTGATCGCCCAGGCGCTGGCACACAGCGGGCGCTATCGCGGCGTGATCTGCCTCGGATGCGTGATCAAGGGCGACACCGCGCATTTCGAGTTCATCAGCCTGGGCGCCACCACCGGCATGATGCAGGCCAGCCTCGACACCGGGGTGCCGATCGCGTTCGGGGTGCTCACCACCTACACAGACGCGCAGGCGGTGTCGCGGTCGCGCCCGGACCTGCACAACAAGGGCCGCGAGGCGGCGGCTGCCTGCGTGGAAACCATCGCCATCCTGGACCGGATCGCGCGCGGCGACTGAAACGGGCAGCCGGCGTGGGAGCATGCGCCGGCCGCCCGTGCCGGCTCACACGGAGGCGGTGGTGGTGCGTGCGGTCAGCGCCGCGAACAGCGCCTTGCCGTCGGGACGGCCGAGGCCGGTGCAGGCGTTCCAGGTCGGGCCCGCGTTGTAGCCAATCGTGGAATTGGGCGGCTTGTTGTTGCCCTGCGTGATCTCGATCGTCAGCTTTTTGCCGGCCTCGACCTGGGGATAAAGGAAGTCGGGCAGGAAGCCGACCGGCACCGCCGCCTTCTGGTTGATCAGTGCGGTCAGGCCCGCCCAGAGCGGCGCCACCCCGCTGGTGCCGCCCACCACCTCCTTCTTGCCGTCGATCACGATCAGGTACCCGCTGGAAGGCGACGCGTCGCCGGCCACGTCCGGCACGCCGCGCCCCTTGCGGCCGCCATTGACGCTGGGCGGCAGGGAAACGCCGTTCTGGAAGGCGGGCACCGGGAACAGGTCGCTGATGCCGCCGCCGGTGCCGCCGCCCGAATCGCCATCGTTCCAAACCACCTCTGCGCTGATGCCCGTGGCGGAATGGGTGATACGGGTGCCGCCGCAGCCGGTCGCGTAGGGCGAGGAGGCGGGGAAGTCGACATGCGCCTTGCCGTCGTCCACGCCATCGGTGGCGTGGCTGTCGCCGCATGCGACATATACCGAGATGCCGAGCTGGCCCGCGTCCTGCAGCACCGAGTTCATGGTCGTGACCGCGCTGGCGGTCCAGCTGCTTTCCGGGCCGCCCCAGCTGATGGAGATCACCGACGGCTTGTTGGCGGTGTCGTGCACCGCCTGGCTGATGGCGTCGGAGAAGCCGGCATCGGTGTTGGGCGCGAAGTAGACCGCGATCTCGGCGCCCGGCGCCAGGCCGCCCGCCACCTGGATGTCGAGCGCCACCTCGCCGTCCGCGTCGGAGCCGGTGGTGTTCCTGGCCCCGTCCACCGACACCGCGACCACGCGCGGCACCGCGAGCCCCATCGCCTTGAAGGCCGTGGCGTTGTCGGAGGCCTTGAACCCGCCGCCGAGCTCGATCAGCGCGATGGCGACGCCGGCACCGGTCACCCCGGTCGGGAAGTCGTACAGCGGGCCGATCCTGTTCGGCTCCAGCCCGGCCGGCTGCGCCAGCCGCGGCCGCACGATGCGCGTGTGGGCGATCGCGCGCGTGTCCAGCCCGAGCACGGACTCCACCAGCCCATGCAGGTGTCCCGGCAGCTGCACGTCGCCGGAATGGCCGCGGAACTCGACCCCGTTGGCGTGGAACAGCGATAACGCGGTGCCGAACGCGGCGCCGACGGCGGACGGGCTGCCCGCGACCTGCACCAGGCGACGGGCCGGCGACGCCTGCGTCACCGTGAGCCCGTGGCTCGACGCGTATTCCGACATCTGCCGGATGTCGTCGCGGTACATCGACGCGCGGGACGCGGCGAGGTGGGCGCGCTTCGCGTCCGGATCGCTGATCGACCCGAGCTCCCGGTCGACGGCACTTTCGTCGCGCGGCTTCAGGTAGATGCTGGCCTCGACGACATGGTCGTCCGGCACGGCGCCGACCCTGGCGCTGCCCGCAGGCAGGGCGCGGCAGCTGCCGGGCAGGCTGAGCATGCCGTGGGCGGAAGTGGTGCTGGCGGAGGAGGGCGGCGGCGTGGTCATGCGTGGGCCTCGGCGTCAGGTGTTCGACATGGGGTGGAAGCGGAAAGGTGGCTGTCTCAACCTGTTCCGTCCAGCAGCCCGGGCAGCAGCGCACGCGCCTGTGTGGTGCTGCCCGGGCTGCTGCTGCTCCGGCTTTGTTCGCCGGACAGCGGGCGGTCCTGGATCCAGCTGATCCAGGCCTCGACGGCGCCGGCGGCTGTCCGGTCACAGGAGTTCTCGCCTCGTGCGCCGCGCGCCACGGCTGGCCTTGGCGGCGACGGGCGGGCTAGACAGGATCGGCGTGTCCGACGCCAGTGCCGGTGCCGGCTCCGGCGCACGGCACCCTCAGGAAAAGGACGAACGGCGATGGACGAGAACTTCCGCCGGGCCGCGCTGGACTACCACCGCCTGCCGAAGCCGGGAAAGCTGGCGGTGGTGCCGACCAAGCGCATGGCGACCCAGCGCGACCTGGCGCTGGCGTATTCCCCCGGGGTCGCCGCACCCTGCGAAGCGATCAAGGCCGACACCGACACGGCGCGTGACTACACCGCGCGCGGCAACCTTGTCGGCGTGATCACCAACGGGTCGGCGGTGCTGGGGCTCGGCAACATCGGCCCGCTGGCGTCAAAGCCGGTGATGGAGGGCAAGGGGGTCCTGTTCAAGAAGTTCGCCGACATCGACGTGTTCGACCTCGAGATCGACGCCGCCGACCCGGACCGCTTCATCGACATCGTGGCTTCCCTGGAGCCCACCTTCGGCGCCATC
>CAXSHC010000018.1:2057-19257 GCA_964236745.1 uncultured Acetobacteraceae bacterium | reverse complement strand
CCCGTCGTTCGCGACCACCACGTCGTTGGGCGCGTTCAGGCGCCTGCCCTCGTGCCGGTCCATCAGCACGGTGATGCGCCCGTCCGGCTCCGTGCGCGTCACCCGGCGCGTGTCGTGCTCGCACGTCACCAAGCGTCCGCTGCGGTCGCGCGTGTTGCCGTTGGAATGGTGGCTGTGCGCGCGGAACACGCTGACGTGCCCGTCATCCTCCAGCCAGCGCATGATGCGGTTGTTGGGAATGTCGCTCCAAAGCAGGTATCCGCCATCGGCGAAGTAAACCGGCCCTTCGGCCCAGCGGAAGCCGGTGGCGATGCGCTGGATCGCGGCGTTGCCCTGCCTGGCGGTGAACCGCTTGTCGAGCGCCTCGATCGCCGCGTCGGGATAGCGCGAGCCCGGCAGGTCGCCCAGCGGCAATGCGGCATGGCGGCCGAACGGGTGGTCAGCGCTGTGGTACCCGGTCTCGGTCATGCGCCGTGTCCTCCTGCTTCTGCCTGCCTTCGCGGTGATGATCGACCCGATCGCGGCGTTGCGCCAGGAGCGCCTTACCAGGGTGGCAGCGTGCAGCGCGCTAGCGCCCGTCCACGGCCCGGCCTGCCGGGGCTGGATAAGCGCTCCTGTACGCCTCGATCACGTCGTCGAAGCTTTTGTCGCTGGTGAAGCCCAGGCTGCGCGCATGCTCGGCTGAGAAGGCGCCCGGCCAGGAGTTCACGATGCGCTGCACCGCTGGGTCGGGCTCGATCCGCACCCGGTCGGCCACCGCATCGCCCGCCAGCCGTCGCAGCGCTCCCAGCATGTCGGCCACCGACACGGACAAGCCCGGCATGTTGATCACCCGGCGCCCGCCCAGCGCCGCCGCCGGCAATGCGTTGCCGTGCAGGAGGTTGGCAATCGCTTGGTCCGGCGACATCAGCCACAGCACCGTGTCCGGCGACACCGGGCAGACCGCCTCGGTCCCCGCCAGCGGCTCGCGTATGATGCCACTGGCGAAGGAAGACGCGGCGCGGTTGGGTCTGCCCGGCCGCACCACCACGGTCGGCATGCGCAGGCTGCGCCCGTCCACAAAGCCGTGCCGGCTGTAGTCCGACAGCAGCAGGTCGGCCACCGCCTTCTGCATGCCGTAGGAGCTTTGCGGCTCCCACACCTGGCTGTCGGGCACCACCGGCGGCAGCACGCCGCCGAACACCGCCACCGAGCTGGTGGTGACCATTCTGGCGCCCCGCGCCACGGCACGGATCCGCTCCAGCAGCAGCCGGATCGCGTCCAGGTTGACGCGCATGCCGAGGTCGAACTCTTCTTCGGCCTGGCCGGACACGATCGCGGCAAGGTGGAACACCGCGTCGGTGTCGTGGCCGATCAACCGCTCGATCGCGCCGGGATCGGCGATGTCGCCGGCCATCGGCACCACGCGGTTGTCGATCGGGTCGATCGCCATCGTGTCCAGGGCATCGATGCGCTCGATCGGGCCGGAGCGGTTATCGCCCGTCGTGATCGTGCCCTGGTCCAGCAGGGCGGCAATCAGCCTTTGCCCCAGGAAGCCAGCGGCACCCGTGATCGCGATGCGCATTCCCGGTTTCTCCCGAACCCGGCGGCCTCGGCCGCAGGTTGTATGAGCAAGCTGTATGATAGGTTTGCGCATCTTCCGCAGCCGCGCAAGCCGCTTCGCCCCGCGACCTTTCCCGTGCTTGCGGCTGGCAGGCGGGCGCGGAACAATGCGCTGCCACATCGCAGGGTTGCACCGATCCGTTTGGTGCGGCGGCCTGGGTCGGCACGCCGACAAGGGAAGAAGCGCATGCAGATCCACAGCCGGGCGGACCGACTGGCCGAAACGCTTCGCGGCCGGATCCATGACGGCGTCCTGCCGCTTGGCGCCAAACTCGCGTCGGAACAGGCCATCGCCATCGAGTTCCAGGTCAGCCGCACCGTGGTGCGCGAAGCGGTTGCCCGCTTGAAGTCGGACGGGCTGCTGGAAACGCGCAAAGGGGCGGCGACCCGGGTGAGCGCGCCCCAGGAGGGCACCGGCAGGGCGCTGTCGATGCCGCGCTCGATCGACGGGCTGCTCGGCTTCCTGGAGGTGCGCCGGTCGTTTGAAACCGAGATGGCGGCCCTGGCGGCGGCACGCCGCAGCGATCGGCAGTGCCGGGAAGTCGAGACTGCCTTGCTGTCGATCGACCGCGCGACGCTGGGCGGCAGCAGTGGCGTGCAGGAGGACCTCGACTTCCACCTGGCGATCGGCCACGCCACCGCGAACGCCTACTGGCCCCAGTTCGTGCGCTTGTTCGCTGAGCCGATGCGCTCGGCGATCGAGGTGACGCGCGCCAACGAGGCCAGGCACAAGGACTTCGCTCTCGCGGTGGCGGACGAGCACCGCCGGATCTACGACGCGATCCTGCACCAGGATCCCGAGGAAGCACGCGCGGCGGTGCGCCTGCACCTGCTGAACGCGGCTAGGCGCATCACGGAAGCCGACACCGAGTTCTGGCAGCACGAGGGCGGCGACCTCGCCCAGCTCTGGGCCACGCAGGCCCTGTCGAAGCCGGGGGGGCGGCAAAGGAAACCCTGAGCCCCGACCGGAACGGCGCCCGGATCCGCCGGCGTGCTTCCGGTTGCGCATCGCCGCAGAGGTGGGTCATGGTCACGCAACCGAGCGGGCGCCAAGCCGGCCGAAAAAGGAAACCGATCCATGACCAAGGCAACCAGAGCGTCGCGGCGAAGCGGCCTGCTGTTCTCCACCCTGGCCGTGGGCCTCGCCTGCGGGCTTCCCGGCGGCGCCTGGGCCGCGGATACCCAGTCTTCGAACACTCAATGCTTCAGCCCGGCCGCAAACAACACCGCCGGCACCGTAAGCATGCCGGCGAAGAAGGGCCCGTACCGGATCGCCTTCGCCAACGGCTTCATCGGCAACGCGTGGCGGGTGCAGATGCTGCAGACCCTGAAGGCGTATGCGGCGCAGCCGGAAGTGGCGGCGCAGATCAAGGAGCTGCGCATCGTCAGCGTCGGCACCGACGTGTCGGCGCAGATCGCGGCGATGGACAACTTCATCAGCGCCGGCTTCGACGCCATCCTGATCGACGCCAACAGCCCGACCGCCTTCAAGCCGGTGATGCGTCGCGCCAAGCAGGCCGGCGTGCTGATCGTCAGCTTCGACAACACGCTGGACCGCACGGGCAAGGAAACCAACCTGGTGCAGGTGAACCAGGACCAGAAGGCGATGGGCCGCATGATGGGCGAATGGCTCAACCAGACCATGAAGCAGAAGAAGCGCGTCATCGAGGTGCGCGGCGTGCCGGGCAACAGCGTCGACCGCGACCGGCACGACGGCTTCCGCGAGGCGATGGCGCAGGACCCCGGCATCCAGGTGTCGGAAGTGGTCGGCAACTGGGACGACGGCACCGGGCAGAAGGCCGTCGCCGACACGTTGGCGGTCACCGGCGGCGTGGACGGCATCTACACGCAGGGCGGCAGCACCGGCGTCACCCACGCGCTGCTGGACAGCCACAAGCCGTTGATCCCGATCGCGGGCGAGGGCGAGAACGGCTTCCGCAAGCTGATCGCGGCCAATGCCAAGGACGGATTGCTCGGCGACAGCGCCGGCCAGTCGCCGGCCTTGTCGGCGGTGTCGCTCAAGGCAGCGCTCGCGGTGCTGGGCGGGCAGCCGGTGCCGGCCGAGATCAGCGTCCCGATCCCGTCGGCGAACTACAAGACGCTGGAGCCGGGCAAGAACTACTTCCCCGAGCTGAGCGACACCTTCTTCGCCGCCCACGACTTTCCCGTGTGCGACATCAACCTGACCGCGCAGCAGATCACCGGGGTCGCCGCGAAGTGAGCCAGGCCGCCGCATCGACCGATGCGGCGATCCGGCCACCGCTGCTGGAGCTGTCCGACGTGGTCAAGCGCTACGGGCCGGTCACGGCCCTGGCGCATGGCAGCCTGCGCTGCGAGGCAGGCTCGATCCACGCGGTGATGGGCGAGAACGGCGCCGGCAAGAGCACCCTGATCAAGATCGTGTCCGGCGTGGTGGCGCCGACGGAGGGCGAGATCCGCCTGGACGGCGCGCCGGTGCGGTTCCGCGGGCCGCTCGACGCGCAGAAGCGTGGCATCGTGTGCGTGTTCCAGGAGCTGTCGCTGCTGCCCGACCTCAGCGTCGCGGACAACATCAACATCGCCGCACCGCCGCGCCGGTTCGGCCTGATCGACCGGCGCGCGCAGATCCGACAGGCCGAGCGCTGGCTGGCCGAGATCGGCTGCGACAACATCGACCCGCGCGAGCGCGTGCGCGACCTGCCGTTGTCGCGCCGCCAGATGGTCGAGATCGCCAAGGCGCTCGGCCAGCGCCCGCGCCTGCTGATCCTGGACGAGGCCACCTCGGCGCTGACCGCCGACGACGTCGAGCGCGTCGTGGTGCTGCTGCACCGGCTGCGGGACGAGGGCATGTCGATCCTCTACATCTCGCACCGGATGCACGAGATCCGGAAGCTCGCCGACACCTGCTCGGTTTATGCCAACGGCCGCCACGTCGACACCTTTGCGCACGGTGCCCGCAGCGAGAACGAGATCGTGCGCATGATGATCGGCCGCGAGCTGTCGCAGATGTTCCCGCCGCGTCCGGCCCGCCCGGCCCCGACCCAAGCCCAGGCCGCGGCCCCGGGATCCGACGTGCCGGTGCTGGAAGCCCGCGCGCTCGCCTGGGAGGACCGCCTGCGCGGGGTGTCGCTGTCGCTGGCGCAGGGCGAGATCGTCGGCCTCGGCGGGCTGGACGGGCAGGGGCAGCGCGAGTTCCTCCTGGCGCTGTTCGGCTGCCTGTCCGGCCTGGGTGGCGAGATACGCGTCGACGGTGCGCCCGTCGCCTTCCGCGGCCCGTCCGACGCCATGGCGGAGCCGGCCCGGCTGGCGCTGATCCCGGAGGACCGCAAAACCGAAGGGCTGATGCTGCCGATGACGGTGGCGGAGAACCTGTCCGCCGCTACGCTTGGGCTCTGGTGCCGCGGCCCATTCCTGAACAGCGTTCACGAACGGCGCGCGGTGGAGGAGATCGTGCGCCGCATGCAGATCAAGGCGGTGCTGGACCTGCCGGTCGGCACCCTGTCCGGCGGCAACCAGCAGAAGGTGGCGATCGGCAAGTGGCTGCTGGCCGCCCCCCGCGTGCTGCTGCTGTGCGACCCGACGCGCGGCATCGATGTCGGCACCAAGCAGGAGATCTACCGCCTGTTGCGCGAGCTCGCCACGTCCGGCACGGCGGTGCTGCTCCACACCACCGACTACGACGAGCTGGTCGGCCTGTGCGACCGCGTGGCGATCTTCTACGCCGGCCGCATCAACCGGCTGCTGGAGGGCGACGCCATCACGGAGGAGGCGATCGTCGCCGGCGCGCTCGACATCGGCGCGAACCGGGAGCAGGCGGCGTGAACCGGTCGCCGCTCCGCCTGCTGCTGCGGCACAACGCGCTGCCGCTCCTGGCCGGGCTGATCTTCGTCGCCATGTTCGGGCTCTACCTCCTGCTGCAGCCGAACGGCATACGCACCGACGTGCTGGTGACCGCGTCCAACAAGGGGGTGCTGCTGGCGCTGATCGCGGCCGCTCAGACCCTGCCGGTGCTGACCGGCGGCATCGACCTGTCGGTGGGCGCGATCGTCGTGCTGTGCAACTGCCTGGCGTCCACGCTGGTCAGCGGCACCGGGCCGCAGATCGCGCTCGGCGTGGTCGCGGTGCTGGGCGGCGGCATCGCCGCCGGGATGTTCAACGCACTGGCCGTGGTGGTAGGCCGGTTGCAGCCGATCATCGCCACGCTGGCTACCAGCACCATGTTCTACGGCGTGTCGCTGCTGCTGCGGCCGAGCCCGGGCGGCGAGGTGGACGACGACTTCGCCAGCGCGCTCACCGGCGCCTTCCACGGCGTCCCGGTGAGCCTGATCCTGCTGGCGGCCGTGCTCGCGCTGTTGTGGCTGCCGTTCCGCCGCACGACGACCGGCCGCGGCATCTACGCGATCGGCTCGGCGGAAACCTCGGCCTACATGTCCGGGGTCAAGGTGGCGCCGGCCAAGCTCGCCGCCTATGTCGGCGCGGGCTTCCTGTCCGGCCTGGCCGGGCTGCTGCTGACGCTGATCGCGGAATCGGCGCAGGCCAGCGCGATCCAGGCGGGCGACCTCACCCTGAACAGCATCGCCGCCGTGGTGATCGGCGGCACCTCCTTGTTCGGCGGCGTGGGCGGCATCGTGGGCTCGGTGCTGGGGGCCTTTATCCTGCGCACCATCGGCGACCTGCTGTTCGTGATGAAGGCATCGCCGCTGTGGCAGCCCTTGTTCCAGGGGCTGATCCTGCTGCTGGCGGTCAGCCTGGGCGCGCTGCCGATGCTGCGCATACGCAACCGGCTGGAAACCTACCGGTGAGCGCGGCAGGGCCGGCGGCGCCGCCACGCCCCGGGTTGCGGATGCGGCTGCGTCGGCTCGACCCGCCGCTCGTGGTGGCCGGGGCCTGCATCGTGGCCATCCTGTTCGGCGGCTCGCTGTACAACAGCGCCTTCCTGTCACCGCACTACCTGGTGCAGCAGCTGCAGGTGGCGTCCTTCCTGGGCATCGTCGCCACCGGAGCGATGCTGGTGATCCTGCTCGGCCACATCGACCTGTCGGTGCCGTGGACGCTCACGGCGGGCGCCATGCTGGCCACCGGGCTCGCCGGCGGCGCGCTGGGCGGCATCGCCTCCATCCCGATCGCGCTGGCGGTGGGCGCCCTGATCGGGCTGGTGAACGGGCTCGGCGTCACGGTGCTGCGCATCCCGTCGATGATCTTCACCCTGGGTGTCAACGCGGTGCTGCAGGGGCTGATGGTGCTCTACACCGGCGGCTCGGCGCCCCCCTCGTCGGCTGCCCCGATCGTGCGCTGGATGTCGGGCGGGCAGCTGCTGCCCGGCATCCCGAACGCGATCCTGGTCTGGGCGGCGGTGGGCGTGTTCGCCGCCGTGCTGCTGCGCCGGACCCCGTTCGGCCGCACCGTGTATGCGATCGGCAATCGCGAGCGCGCCGCCTTCCTGTCCGGCATGAAGGTCCGACGCGTGGTGTGCCTGAGCTTCACCCTGGCCGGCAGCGCCAGCGCGCTCGCCGGGTTGCTGCTCACCGGCTATGCCGGCAAGGCGTTCCAGGGCATGGGCGACACCTACCTGCTGCCGGCGATCGCCGCGGTGGTGCTGGGTGGCACCAGCATCGTCGGCGGCCGAGGCTCCTATGTCGGTACGGTGATCGGCACCGTCCTGATCGTGCTGCTGCAAAGCATGCTGGCGGTGATGCAGATGCCCGATGCCGGCCGCCAGATCATCTACGGCGCGGTGATCTTCGTGATGCTGCTGCTGTATGGACGAGGCCAGGCCGGCCAGGCCTGACCCGGCCAGAACTGATCCGGCCAAGCCCGACCCGGCCAGAACTGGTCGGCCCAGCCGCGGACGGCGCCCTTCACGGCGGCGGTCGCGCGTGGCATCCCGGTCCCGCCTTCCTGCCAGGATCCTCGATGCGCCCGTTCGTTCTGCTTGCCGTTCTCGCCTGCCCGGTCGCGGCACTCGCGGCGCCTCCGCTGCACCAGTTCGACAGCGTCGCCATCTCGCCGGACGGGCAGCGCGTCGCATCGATCGAGAACGACGACGTCGACTCCGACACCGCCCCGCCGCAATCCCTGCTGATCCGCGACCTGCACGGCGGGACCGCGACCGTGGCGCTCCCTTGCCAGCCCGGCCCGGACTGCCGCGTCGCGTCCCCCACCTGGAACGGCGCCGGCACCCGTCTCGGCTTCCTGCTCGACCACGCCACCGACGGCACCACGGACATCGAGGTGGTCGATGCCGCCGGCGGCGCCCCGACGCGGTTGTTGGGGTTCGATGGGCCACTGGTGGGCCTGCGCTACGGCCCGGGCGACCGGCTCGCCGTGCTGGCGACGCAAAGCGCGCACAAGCGCGTCGGCCGCACCGAGGCGGCGGCGCCGCTGCAGGGGGAGATCGGCACGGAGATCGACGAGCAGCGCGTCGCGGTGCTGGACGGGCAGGTGCTGCGCTTCGTGTCGCCGGCCGACCTCTACGTGTACGAGTTCGACTGGCGCCCCGATGGCGGCTTCGTCGGCACCGCGGCGCATGGCGACGGCGATGACAACTGGTGGATCGGCAGGCTGTACGCGTTCGATCCGGACGGCAAAACGCGAACCTTGTTCACGCCCGGCCCGCGCGAGCAGCTGGCGTCTCCCGTGGTGTCGCCGGACGGGCGCAGCGTGGCCTTTATCGGCGGCTGGATGAGCGATTTCGGCTCCACCGGCGGCGACGCCTTCCTGTTGCCGCTCGGCGGCAATGCTGGCGCAGCACCGCGCGACCTGACTGCGGGATCGCACGCCACCGTCACCGCGATCGACTGGCGCTGCGGCGACGGGCTGACCGGCGTGACCCTGGCCGGCGACACGGTGTCGATCGGCAGGCTGGACGGGAGCGCCGGGGCACCGTCCTGGTCCGGGCACGGCATGCTGTCGTCGGAACGGCAGAACCTGTCGGTGTCGTGCAGCCGGCACGGCGTGGCCGCGGTCGCCGAAAGCTTCACCGGCGCACCCGAGATCGTCGCCGGGCCGATCAACAACTGGCATGCGATCACCCACGCCAACGCAGGCGCTCAGGCACCTTTCACCGCCCGCTCGGTGAACTGGCGCGATGACAACGTCGATGTGCAAGGCTGGCTGCTGCAGCCGGCGGGACCAGCCGGGGTGCGGCGGCCGATGGTGGTGCTGGTGCATGGCGGGCCGGAAGCGGCTGCCACGCCGGTGTTCCCGTCCGCACAGGGCGGCGTGCGGGCGCTGCTGGCGCAGGGCTGGGACGTGTTCGAGCCGAACTACCGCGGTTCCTACGGCCAGGGTGAAGCGTTCGCGTCCGCCAGCATCGGCGACCTTGGCGGCGGCGACTGGCGCGACGTGTTGTCCGGGGTCGATGCGGCCGAGCGGGCGGCGCCGATCGACGACGCGCGCCTTGGCATCACCGGCGGCTCCTATGGCGGCTACATGACGATGTGGGCGGTGACCCAGACGCACCGCTTCCGCGCCGGCGTCGCCGATGCCGGGGTGTCGGACTGGCTGTCGATCGAGGGCGAGGCGCCGCAGGCGGGCTCCGACGAGGTCAACTTCGGCGGCTCGGTGTATGACAACCCCCAGCCCTACCTGCGCGCCTCGCCGATCACCCACATGCGCGGCGTGTCCACCCCGGTGCTGATCGCGGTGGGCGAGCGCGACGCCGAGTGCCCGATGCCGCAAAGCCTGGAGTACTACACCGCGATGAAGGCGCTGAACGTGCCGACCGACTTCGTGGTGTATCCGGGCGAGGGACACGCGCTGCGTCGCGAGGCGGACCGCGACGACCTGCGCCGGCGCACGATTGCCTGGTTCCACCACTGGTTCGATGCCAAGCGGTGACGCCACCCGCCCTCAGGCGAACAACACGCGCGGCATGAACAGCGACACCACCATGTTGGGCACGTCGACGATCTCCGAGATGCGCAGGTCGGCGGCGACGCTGGCCAGCATGTAGGCCTCCATCGGGCTCATGCCGTGTCGCGCCGTCAGCAGGTCGATCATTTCCGACACCGCGGCGCGCGCGCAGGCCTGCAGGTCGGGGCCGATGCCGGTGGAAACGTCGTAGCCGTGCCCGTCGAGGTGCCGCGTCACCGGGCCGGGCACCTCATAGCGCGGGAACCGGGGGGCGGCTCCCTTCAGCAGCTCGAACCGCAGCGCCACCGTCATCGGGCTTTCGATCGCGGTGCCGCACACCTCGCCGTCGCCCTGTGCCGCGTGCGTGTCGCCGATCGAGAACAAGGCGCCCGCCACCTCCACCGGCAGCACGAGGGTGGTGCCGGCGCCGAGGTCGCGGATGTCGAGGTTGCCGCCCACCCGGCGCGGCGGAACGATGCTGTGCGGGCCGGGCAAGGCCGGTGCCACGCCGATGGTGCCGGCGAACGGCTTGAGCGGCACGCGGGCGATCGATCCGAAGGCGGCCGGCGCCAGCGTGGCGGCATCGTAGCGCCACAGGTGCAGCGCCGGATCCGGGAACTGGTCGGCGAGCAGGCCGAAGCCGGGGATGTTCGCGGTCCAGCCCCAGCCGGACGGTCCGAAATGCTCGATCCGCACCAGCAGCGCGTCGCCCGGCTCGGCACCGTCGACGTGCACCGGGCCGGTGACGGGGTTGACCCGTCCGAAATCCAGTGCGCGCAGGTCGGCAAGCGTGCTGTGCGGCGACAACTGGCCGCCCGAGCTGTCCACCGTTTCGAACAGCACGCTGTCGCCGGGTGCGACGCGCAGCGCCGGGGGGTTGTCGCAGTTCCAGCCGTGGTGATGCCGGTGCGCGTGCAGGGTGTGCCGATGGCCCGTCATGGGTGGCTTGTCATGGGGTGGCCCGTCATGGGTAGATGAGTTCCGCGATGCCACGGCCGTCGTTGCGGCGGGCGCGTCCGTCAAGCGCTGCAGCATCGCGGGCGTTGCCGGGACCGGTGCTTTTGCGACAGGAAAGGCCAGGATCATGGACGGGTATGGGTCAAAACTGTTGAAGCGGTTCGCCGGCCTGTCCGGGGTCGCCGCAACCGGCGTGGTGATGCTGCTGGCAGGCGCCGCGCCGCCGCCGGCATCGATCCCCGGCGTGCTGGCGCCTCCGCCCGGGAACCTCCCGTTCCTGTCGGCCCGGGCGACGGGAACCCAGAACTACGTCTGCCTGCCCGCAGTTGGCGCCGCTCCGGCGGCCTGGCGCCTGCTCGGTCCGCAGGCGGTGCTGTCCGCGTCGGTGGCGGGCGCGCTTCCCGATCTGGCCGAGCATGGGCTGGCTGCGGTGCCGGGCACGGCACCGCAGCCCTTGCCGGGCTGCACCGAGGCTGCGGCCGGCTCCCGACAGTATTGCCCGAGCTGGCGAAGCCCGACCGACGGGAGCACGGTCTGGGGAGCCAAGTCGGCAAGCGTTGCCGCCGGGAGCGATCCGGCCTGCCCGGACAAGGCCTCGATCGCCTGCCTGCTGCTCAGGGCGGTCGCCACCAGCGGCGGACCACGCCCGCCCGGGCTGTTCTCGCGCACGACCTTCATACAGCGCCTCGACACCAGCGGCGGCAGCCCGCCCGACGCGGCCTGCACGGCGGGGCAGGTGGCGCTGGTTCCCTATCAGGCGACCTACCGGTTCTATGCCCGCCGTTCTTGAGCCGCTTTGCCCGGATCAGCTTCCCCCGGATCAGGCGACCGGATCGGCGTAGAGGCCGGTGGCTGCGAGGTGGACGTCGAGAAAGGTGTCCGGCCCGGCGGCTTCCGGTAGGTCGAGCTCGGCTTGTCCGTTGGTCCAGCGATGGGTCGCCTCCTCGTCGTGCCAGCCGCCGAGCCCGGGCGCGCCGATCCGGATCGACACGTCCTGCAGCCCGTTCCACAGCACCAGCCTGCTGACGGCGACGCCCAGGGTGCGACGGTCGTCGACGAACGGGCCGACGATCTCGGCCGGCACCGCGGCACGCGACAGCAGGCGCACCGGACGGCTGTCGCGCGGGATGTGGAACATGTGGCGCTGGCCGTTGTGCCAGCAGGCGGGAAGCTCGCTTCCGTCGTCGAGCAGCAGGCGCAGGTTCGGCTGGTCGGTCACGGGAAGCGAGCCGTCGCCGCAGGGCAGGCCCAGCAGGCGGGCACGGTCGGCGAGGCGGGTCCAGATCGGCTCCACCGCTTCCCGCGCGACAACAAGCGGCGCGGCCATGGCCACGTCAGCCCCGGTGCACACGCCGTCGGCGCCGTCGCCGAACAGGTCGCGGTTGCCGGTGTCGAGATAGCTTTCCGTGGCGAGGCCTTCGGCAAGGAGGATGCCGTGCCTGTCCAGCTCGATGTGGAAGAAGTCGAAGATCGGGATCGAGCGGTCGACGATGATGGAGCTGTTGTTCACCAGCATGCGGGCCGGGATCAGGCCGCCTTCAACCAGGATGCAGTGTTCGGGCGTGACGAGCAGGTCGCGGTGCGGAACGTTGTCGGCAATGGCGTGCCTGCGTATGCGGACCGGATACGCTTCCGCGCGGTTGCCGAACTCGGCCGCGTCCATGCTGCGGCCGCCGACCCAGATGGCGGGCCTGGACGTGCGGGTCCCGTTCTCGATCACGTCGACCAGGTCGCCGGGCCGCAGGCTTTCCACAGCCGTCTCGCCGTCCGGCGTGGCGATCATCGTTCCGCGCAGGAAACAGGTCGCGGTGACGGTGAGCGTGGTGCCCGCGGACATGGACCCGTCGCTGTCGTTGATGGACAGGTTGATCAGGGTGGACACGCTCTGCCCGACGGCGACCTGGCCCGTGGTCGGCGTGAACCTGAGCGCGTCCAGTTCCGTGGAAAGCATGCCCGGCGTGGTCGCGGTGAGGGTGTAGGCGCCGGCCTGGCCGGACGTCTTGCTGAGGCCGGTGCCGCTCAGGATGCCGTCGGCATCGGTGGACACGCCGTTGTGGCTGAGGATGATGGTCGCGCTGACGGTGGCAGCACCGGCGTCCGACACGGTGACCGCGGCGAACGGCGTAGTCGCTGCCTGGTCGGTGCCGCTTTCCTTGGACGTGAGGCCGCTGATAATCGGTGTCGTGCCGGTCCCGGTGCTGCCGTCATTGGTCAGCCGCAGCGGTGTCGTCGGGCTGCTGTCGGCGCCGTTGAGGACGGAAGTGTAGAGCGACGGCGTGCCCTCGTACAGCGAGCTGGGGTTCATCGTCTTCCAGTCGATGTAGAGCCCGCTGTACTGCCCGCCGCTGGAGTGCAGCGAATGGATCTCGTAGGACGAGCCGCTGGCCGAGGTCGCGTAGGGCAGCGTGCCCATGCTGTTGAAGGTGGTGGTGCCGCCGCTTCCCGTGACGGTGAAGGTTGCTTTGGTCACGGCGACCAGGTTGCCGGAGCTGTCGTAGTCGGCAGTCCAGGTCCCGGACAAGGTGGAGCCATCGGAAAACTGCGCGCCGTTGATCGACGTCGTAACGAGCGTGTCGGCCATCGATATGTCCTGGATGTGTGGAACTGTTGTTGATTAGTACTGAAGCGGATGTCCCACTACTTGACCCATTACCCCTTAACAAATAATTTGTTTCGCTTAACGAACTTATATTGTGTCGGAACAAAAACCATACGGTGCTTCCGAGGTGGGGATTTTCCGATCTTTGAGACGATGGTCGCCCGCTGCGGCGACGTCGCCACCGTGCCGCGTGCGCGCGGCCGACCGGCATGCGGCGCGAACGGCGTCCTCGGCTTGGTGAAAACGGATTACGAAAATCTTCGATATGCAATGCATCGTTTGAAAAGAAGTGGCAGCCGCCATGCTTGTTCATCAGGCGGTCCACGCCTTGAGCCGCTGCCGGACGGCGGCGCGGCATGTCCTGCGCGCAGCGGTTCCGGTCACTGTCCTGTTCCGGTGCCCAGTTTCCGACGCGTGGCCAGTTCGCCCGGTTGCGGAACCTTGCCATCTACGCCCTTGCCAGGGTCGGGACGCCTGCTTCCTGATCGCCGCCGCGGTCGTCGATGCTGGGCTGCCCCTGGCGCCAGGGATCCTGCAAATGGTTTGCAAGAAGGTTTGGACCGGCCTGATTTGTCACCCCCGGAGGTTTCCATGTCGGCCAGGATGTCGTTCATCCGCGGTCTGCCCATTTCCTGGCCGATCAGGAACCTGCCGCACCGGTCGGCTGACGCCGATCACGCGTCCGCCGGCTGGGCCGCGCGGACGAATCCCCTTGCCCGGCAGGGCATCGCGCGGAACCGGCCGCACCGGGCCGAGCCGCCCTGGCCGCACGCCGCTTCCGACGCGACGTGAACCTCGTTCATGCTGGGGCTCCACCGACAGCGCGGTTGCTTGCACGCCCGCTCCGACGGCCGCGCACTTTCGTTTGAACCGGTTTGGGAGGATAAGGGCCGCATCCGCTGGCCGGAGCCGCCCTTCCCGGGCGGCTGGACCGCCTGACTTCGAGGATCCGGAAGAACATCCAGATGAGCGCCGTGCTTTCCGCCACCGGTCCGACCGGGCCGGCCTGGACCCCGTCGAGCTGGCGGGACCGCCCGATCAGGCAGGCGCCGTCCTATCCGGACCAGGCGGCGCTCCTTGCGGTCGAGGCACGCCTGCACGCTTATCCGCCGCTGGTGTTCGCGGGCGAGGCGCGCCGCCTGAAGCAGCAGCTGGCGCTGGCGGCCGAGGGTCGCGCCTTCGTGCTGCAGGGCGGCGCCTGTGCCGAAAGCTTCGGCGAGTTCACCGCCGACGTGATACGCGACACCTTCCGCGTGCTGCTGCAGATGGCGGTGGTGCTGACCTTCGGCGCCAAGGTGCCGGTGGTGAAGCTCGGCCGCATGGCCGGGCAGTTCGCCAAGCCGCGCTCGTCCGATACCGAAACGATCGGTGGCGAAAGCCTGCCCTGCTACCGCGGTGATATCGTCAACGGGTCCGAGTTTACCCCGCGGTCGCGGTTGCCGGACCCGGCGCGCATGGAAACCGGCTATTTCCAGTCCGCCGGCATCCTCAACCTGCTTCGCGCCTTTGCCGGCGGCGGCTATGCCAACCTGCACCAGGTGCATCGCTGGAACCTGGGCTTCGTCGAGCGCAGCCCGCTGGCGGCGCGCTACCAGGACCTGGCGCAGCGCATCGACGAGACGCTCGCCTTTATGGGCGCTTGCGGCCTCGGCGCCAACGCGTCGCAGGTGGACGAGACCGAGTTCTACACCAGCCACGAGGCGCTGCTGCTGCCGTACGAGCAGGCGCTGACCCGGGTCGATTCCACCACCGGCGACTGGTACGATTGTTCCGCGCACTTCCTGTGGATCGGCGACCGCACCCGCCAGCCCGACGGCGCGCATGTCGAGTTCCTGCGCGGCGTGCGCAACCCGGTCGGGCTCAAGGTCGGACCCACCACCACCGCCGACGACCTCGTTCGCTTGTGCGACCTGCTCAACCCCTGGAACGAGCCGGGGCGGCTGACCTTGATCAGCCGCATGGGCGCGGACGGGGTGCGCCGGCACCTGCCGCCGTTGCTGCGCGCGGTGCAGAAGGCCGGCCGCACGGTGGTGTGGCTGTGCGACCCGATGCACGGCAACACGATCAGCACCGCGTCCCGGGTCAAGACCCGCTCGTTCGACGCCATCCTGTCCGAGCTGCGCGGCTTCTTCGACGTGTTCGCGGCCGAAAGCGCTAGGCCCGGCGGCATCCATGTCGAGATGACCGGCCAGGACGTGACCGAATGCGTCGGCGGCGCGCACCGGCTGACGGAGGCCGACCTGGGCAACCGCTACGAGACGTTCTGCGACCCCCGGCTCAATGCCGAGCAGTCGCTGGAGATGGCGTTCCTGGTGGCGGAAGAGCTTTCCACGCGTCATCGGGCGGTGGCCCGGTGACCGATACGGGCGCCGCCGGCGAGGCGGAGATCGGCGCGCGGACCGATGCCTACTTCAACCGCACCAAGGCGATCGTCGAGCGGTTCGGCGACCGGCGCGTCACCTACGCGTTTTTCCTGCGCCGTCCGGTGATCGCCGCCTGCGGCCTGATGACGGGCTGGCTTGCCGCCGTGGCGCAGGCGCGCGGCCTCGACGTGGAGTGCGAGCCCCGTTTCGCCGAGGGCGACTGGGTGGGGGCGGGCGAGCCGCTGCTCTACGTGTCCGGCAGCTTCGCAGGCCTGGTCGACCTGGAAACGCTTCTGTTGCAGAAGCTGGGACCGGCCTGCGTCGCCGCCCACAACGCCTACCAGATGTGCCTCGCCCTGCCGAAGGCGCGGTTCCTGGCGATGGAAGCGCGGCACTGCGCCGGGTGGGACATGCAGGAGACCATGGCCTATGCCGCGGCGGTCGGCGGCCGTGCGGCGCAGCGCGAAGGGGCACTCGGCTTCACCGGCTGCGCCAACGATGCCACCGCGCATTTCTATGGTGCCGCTGCCGGGGCGGGGACCATGCCGCATGCCCTGATCGGCTATGCCGGCTCGACCCTGGCGGCGGCGGAGATGTTCCACGACGCGTTCCCCGAGGCCGACCTCACCGTGCTGACCGACTATTTCGGTCTGGAGGTTACGGACGGGCTGGCGGTGTGCCGCCGCTATCCCGAGCTGGCGGCGGCGGGCCGGATCGCCGTGCGGCTCGACACCCATGGCGGCCGGTTCCTCGAGGGCCTCGACCCGCAGTCGAGCTACGCGGCGATCGAGCGGCGGGCTCCGGGGGCCATCCGTCGCTACCGCAGCGATGCCGAGCTGCGCCACCTGGTCGGCACCGGCGTGTCGGCGGCGGCGATCTGGCACATGCGTGAGGCGCTGGACCGGAACGGGTTCGACCGGGTCCGGATCGTCGCGTCCTCCGGCTTCGGGGTCGACAAGTGCCGGGTGATGGCCGATGCGGAGGCGCCGATCGACGTGGTCGGCACGGGCTCGTTCATTCCCGACAGCTGGGGGGAAACCTATGCCACCGCCGACATCGTCGCCTATGACGGGGTGCCCAGGGTGAAGGTCGGGCGCGAGTTCCTGCTGCGCCGCATCGCCGAACAGGGTGCCGGCGGGGAAACCCCGCCGTGAGCGAGGAGCTGTTCGGGCCCGAGGGCGGCTGGCGCGTGCGCATCATCGACCTGTCGGGCGCCTCGGAAGACGACGTCGTCGAGGAGGTCAAGGGTTTTGCCACCCTGCCGCTGGCGAACGCGTTCTGCCGTGCCTATGTGCGCGACAGCATCGAGCGCTGCCGCATACCCGGTGCTACCGACCGCGAGGTGCTGGCCGCATGGTTCGCGTTCGGCGAGGACGCGGACGTAATCGAGGCGGGCGAGCAGGGCTGGCGCTCGGCGAACGAGCTCGACGTCTTCGCGTCGCAGCCGGGCTCGGAGATCGAACGCGACTGGCGCTCGATCGACCCGCGCCGGGCGGACGCGTCGGATGGCGACGAGGAAGAGGACGACTAGGACCTTGCCGCAGTGAAGCTTCGTTTCGCGCCGAGCCCGACCGGACTGCTGCATGTCGGCAACGCCCGGCAGGCGGTGGCCAACGCCCTGCACGCGAGGCGGCACGGCGCCGGCTTCCTGCTCCGCATCGACGACACCGACGCCGAGCGCTCGCGCGAGGAGCACGTGGCCGGGATCCAGAACGACCTGCGCTGGCTTGGGCTCGAATGGGACGAGCTGGTGCGCCAGTCCGAGCGCCTGGAGCGCTACAACGCCGCCGCGGCGCGGCTGAAGCCGATCGCGCTCGGGGACCAGCAGATCCAATTCAAGAACGCC
>CAXSHC010000018.1:0-2047 GCA_964236745.1 uncultured Acetobacteraceae bacterium | reverse complement strand
GGCTGAAGCAGGTCGGCCGGCTCTATCCCTGCTTCGAAAGCGAGGAGGAGCTGCGCGCCAAGCGCGAGCAGCGCCTGCGTCAGCGCCGGCCGCCGGTATACGACCGCGCCATGCTGCGCCTGACCCCGGAACAGCGGGCGCAGGCGGAAGCCAACGGCAAGCAGCCGTACTGGCGGTTCCGTTTGTCCGACGCCACCGTGTCCTGGGACGACCTGGTGCAGGGGCGCTCGGAGGTGAAGCTCCCGTCGGTGTCCGACCCGGTGCTGATCCGCGCCGACGGTACCGTGCTGTATACCTTCGCTTCCGTGGTCGACGACCTGGAGCTCGGCATCACCCACGTGCTCCGGGGCGAGGACCACGTGTCCAACACCGGGGTGCAGCTCGACATCATCGAGGCGCTGGGCGGGCGCCCGGACCGCTTCACCTTTTCCCACCTGCCGCTTCTGCTCGACGAGGCGGGATCCAAGCTGTCCAAGCGGTTCGAGGGCCTGTCGCTGCGGGCACTTCGCCATGACGGGATGGAACCCACCGCGCTGGTGGCCTATCTGGCCCGGCTCGGCACCTCGGAGGACCCGCAGCCGCTGGGCTTCGACGAGCTGGCGGCAACCTACGACCTGCGCCGGGTGTCGAAGTCGGCGGCCCGGTTCGACATGCGCCAGCTGCTGGCGCTGAACCGGCGCACCATGCATGTCATGCCGTTCGAGCAGGTGCGGGACCGGCTGCCCGAGGGTGCCACGGAAGCGTTCTGGAACGCGGTGCGCGGCAACGTCGACATGCTGTCCGAGCTGCGGCACTGGTGGGACGTGGTCAGCGGCAGCATCGTGCCGCCGGTGCAGGAGGAGGACATCGACTTCCTGCTGCAGGCGATCGACGTGCTGCCGCCCGACGTGCCGGAGCATCCCTGGGACGAGAATACCTGGCCCGCCTGGACCGAGGCGCTGCGCGAGTCGAGCGGCCGCAAGGGGCGTGCGCTGTTCCATCCGCTGCGTCTGGCCCTGACCGGCGAGGAGCAGGGGCCGGAATTGCGCGACCTGCTGCCGCTGATGGGCCACGAGCGGGTCAGCGGCCGCCTGCGCATGGCGGCGAGCTGACATCAGAACGCTACATGAACAAGAAGCAATGTGTTAGCATGCATCGGAAGGCCTATTGTGCGTCGCAGAAGCAGCGGCGCCCGAATGCGGCGTGACGACAGCGCATGGCGGTTCGGCCGTGTGTCCGACACCGGAAAGACCCTCCGAGGAGGGGCACGGCGAGCCGGCAACCGTTCTCCATCCCGGCGAGGTTCGGGACAGGGCGGTCGACGGGGGCCGTATCAACGAGGCACGGAATGATCACGAGAGCACTGCCGTTCCTGACCAGGGTGTCCACCCTGGCGGCCCTTGTGTCGCTGGCCGGGTGCAAATACTCGATCCTCGACCCCAAAGGCGCGGTCGGGGCGGCGGAAAAATCGCTGATCCTGACCTCCACCTACGCCATGCTGGTGATCGTGGTTCCGGTGATCATCCTCACCTTGTGGTTCGGCTGGCGCTACCGCGAGGGTGCCGGTGCCCGCTATGAGCCGGACTGGGGCCATTCGGGGATCGTCGAGATCTTCTGCTGGGGCATTCCCTGCGCGATCATCGCCTTTCTGGGCTACCTGACCTGGGTCAGCACCCATGCGCTGGACCCATACAAGGCGCTCGACAGCCAGAAGAAGCCGCTGGTGATCGACGTGGTGGCGCTGAACTGGAAGTGGCTGTTCATCTATCCCAACCAGCACGTCGCCACCATCAACGAGGTGGCGTTTCCGGTTGGCACCCCGGTCGACTTCCGCATCACGTCGGATTCGGTGATGAACTCGTTCTTTATCCCCGAGCTCGGCAGCCAGATCTACGCCATGGCCGGCATGCGCACCCAGCTGCACCTGATCGCCGACCGGCCAGGCACGTTCCCGGGGCTGTCGGCGATGTATAGCGGGCGCGGCTTCTCCGACATGCATTTCAACGCCATCGCTACCACCGACGACAAGTTCGCCGACTGGGTGGCGAACGCACGGAAGTCCGCAGTT
>CAXSHC010000017.1:0-19608 GCA_964236745.1 uncultured Acetobacteraceae bacterium | reverse complement strand
CTGTCGCACCACGCATGGAAATACCGCTGCACCGTAACGTGAAACGGAAAGCCCTTGGGCAGCAGGCGCCATTGGCAGCCGGTTGTGCAATGGAAAAGGGCGTTGACGACGTCACGCAGCTTGGTCTTGCGCGTGCGCCTGCAATCTGCCGGCGGTGGCAGATGCGACGCGATAATCCTCACTCCCCGTAGGATGGTACCGCTTGCGCGGTGCAGATGGTCACGCTGATACTGCGCATCGATCATCACCGGCTGTTCCTGGAGTTCTCGGCCGACCCCGGATCACTAATGGGCGTGGTCGCAAGGGCCGGTGCCCAAGGCTGGTTCGTCTACGCGCAAAACGAGCGCTGCTGCGAAAGGATCTTGGACGTGCTCTGGACCATCCTCATGCGCGCCCGGGTGCTGGGATGCGCCTACGTGCTGTTCGACGCCGCCACGCCGATCGTGGAGGACCTTTCGGTGTTCGACGAGAACGTGGAACCGAAGGCAATCAGCCCGCTGCCGCCTTGATGCGGCCAAGATCGAGCACACCCTTGGCACCCCAGCCCTTTGTGCCGGGCGGCACCTCGGGCCGGAAGTGCTCGTAGAGCCGGAAGCCAGTGCGGTTCAGCTCGTCCGGCTCGACCGAGCCAGCAAGAGCCTCCATCGCTTGCCGCACGGCTGGCAGGTGCTCGCCCAGCGCCTTCTCGACGTAGGCCCTGGCCGGACCAGCTGCTGCAGCCTTGTCACCGTCGAGGGCACGCACGCCATGCTTATCCTCGGTCACCGGCACGTCCCGGCCAAGCAGGTGAACCACCTGGCACGGCGCAGGTGGACGCGACTTGGTCTTGGCATCAGCCCCTTCTTTCCGCTCACCCTCGTCCAGCCCGATCGCGCGCGCCTTGATGCGGGCGCTGGAGCCGGCGACCGCGCGGCCTAGGGTGATGGCGGCGTCCGGATCGTGCCCCAGGCGCTCGGCCACGACCGCGGCCCAAAGCGTCAGCACCGGAGCGCGGTTGACCTTGATCTCTGTTTGTTCGGCCACCTGCGACATTTTCGAGCCCTCGTTCTGCTGGTCAATGGCGCCAGGCTCCCCCATGGCCAGACCGACCGCGGCCTCGGCGTGGAAGCGCTGGTGTCGAACAGCGGCACCGTGCTGTCCTCGGGGCCGGTATCGTCGATTAACAGGAAGACGTCCGGTCCGGCCACTAGCCAGTGTGCCTCATGCGCCAGCATCGTCCACACCGCACCGTCATCCTGGACGGTATTGGCGATGAAATGCTGCAGCTGGTCGTGACCCGCCAGCTCCAGCCAGGCTGCCACAGGCCGTCACCTTCGCAAAGCAGCCGCCCAAGCCATCCCGCGCTTCTGGAACGCCGTTGCCGATACCCTTACGCCGTTCAAGCCGTGCAAATGCACCAACTGCTTTGAAATAGCCGGATATGAACCGATGTAAGCTGAAACATCTCCGATTAAATGTTGATCGGATCGGTTTCGCGGTAATCATATAACATCAGCGCAAGCTTTGAGGAGCGCTTCACTTCAGTTGGGCTTCCTCATGAACCTTTTGAATGCTGCAGTTTAAGGAAGAGTCCGTTAATCTTCCTGCCGCATGATCCTGGCAATCAAGTGGCGCAGGATGCCCTGCAGGGAGAATGGCCCATGTTCGGAAGAACTGCGGTTGACAGGACCTGGGAACGAACGGCCTGGCTTGCCGCGATCGACAGGTCGCAGGCGGTGATCGAGTTCGACATGGGCGGCCACGTGCTGACGGCCAATGCCAACTTCCTTGATGCGCTCGGCTACACGCTGCCCGAGATCCAGGGCAAGCACCACGGCATGTTCCTGACAAGGACCGAGCGCGAGGATCCCGGTTACAAGCTGTTCTGGGACAAGCTGAACGCCGGCACGTTCATGACTGGACAATTCAAGCGCATCGCCAAGGACGGCCAGGACATCTGGATCGAGGCAACATACAACCCGATCCTGGACCGCAACGGCAAACCGTTCAAGATCGTGAAGTTTGCGATCGACGTGACCCGGGAGAAGATGGAATTCGCCGATCTGCGCGGGCAGGTCGACGCGATCAACAAGTCGCAGGCGGTGATACAGTTCGACCTGGGCGGAAACATACTGACGGCCAACCAGAACTTCCTGGATGCCGTCGACTACAGGCTGGACGAGATCCGGGGCAGGCACCACAGCATGTTCGTTCCGCCTGAGGAACGCGGTTCCTCGGCCTATGCGGCGTTCTGGGAGAAGCTGAACCGCGGCGAGTATCAGGCGGCGCAGTTCAGGCGCATCGGCAAGAACGGCCGGGAGATCTGGATCGAGGCCTCTTACAACCCGATCCTCGATTTCAACGGCAAGCCGATCAAGATCGTCAAGTATGCGACCGACATCACTCCGCAGGCGAAGCTGTTCGCCAACCTTGCCATGATGATCGGCGAGGTGAACACCGCTGTGGCCCATTCAAGCAGCCAGGCGGAGCTCGCCGCGGGCACCTCGAGCGAGGCGTTCGGCAACGTCCAGACCATGGCGGCCAGCGCGGAAGAGCTCGCGGTGTCGGCGCGCGAGATCGCCACCATGATGGTCAGGTCCAACGAAGCCACGCAGGCGGCGCAGGCGCAGGCCAGCGCTGCCGAAGGCGCCACGCTTCGCTTGTCCGAAACCTCCTCGTCTATGGGGGGCATCGTCGAGCTCATCCGCAACATCGCTTCCCAGATCAACCTTTTGGCGCTGAACGCCACCATCGAGGCGGCCCGTGCCGGAGACCTCGGCAAGGGCTTCGCGGTTGTCGCCTGCGAGGTGAAGAACCTGGCCAGCCAGGCGCGTGCCGCGACGGACCGGATCGCGGAGGAGATCGACCGCCTGCAGGCGGTTTCGGGCGACGTCGTGCAGGCGCTGGGCGAGATCGTGCACGGCATCCAGTCCGTCAGCCAGTTCGTCACGGGAACCTCGGCCGCAATCGAGGAACAAAGCGCGGTGACGCGGGAAATGTCGTCTCGCATGCAGAGCACCGCGGCCGGCGTTTCCGCGATCAACGACAACATGGACCAGATCTCGACGGCGGTGCGGCAGGTATCGCGCGTCGTCAACCTCACCAGGGACGCAGCGGAAACGCTGAGGCACTAGCCGGGCGACAATCCCGCGCGTCCGGACCGGCTTTTGTTGTCCGGACACGTCCCCACGCTTGCGCACCAGCCATCGTCCCAACCGGACCGGCGCGCGTCCGGCCGATAAGTCTCGTCAGTACTGGAACTGGTACTTGAGCGCCACCGAGCTGCCCGGGTCGTTCTCCGGCGTGATGATCCCGGTGGTGGCGCCGCCGGTGCCGACGGTGGTCTGCAGCTTGAGCCGCTTGGTCAGGTCGACCTGCACCTCCGCCTGGCTGCCGCCGCCGCTTGTAGCCTGCTTGGCGCCGACATAAACGCCGCGCGCAACGTACTTGCCGGCCTCGACGTTGGCGCTGCTGTTGTTGCTGCCGCCGCTGCCCACCGACAGCCGGTCAAGCCCGAGCGATTTGCGCACCGTGCCCAGCGGATCGAAGCCGCCGCCGGAGCCGGTGAGCGAGGCCAATGCTGTCGCCACCTGGGCGATCTGCAGCGCGCTCAGCGACTTGGTGTCCTGCCCGAACAGGATCAGCGCCAGCACCTGGTCCTGCGGCAGCAGCGGGATGGAGGACAGCGTGATCTTCGGAGCGCTGGCATAGCCGCCGACGTTGAGGTCGGCCACGGTGGAGCCGACCACGCTCTGCGCCGTGAAGTCGAGCGTCGGGTCGATGGCGTGGCCGACGCCCGTGCCGTTGAACCCGACCCGCCCCTTGGTGAAGGTCAGCGAGATGCCGGCGAGGTCGAACGTGCCGTGGCGCATCTCGAACGCGCCTGTGACCAGCGGCGCCGTGGAGGTGCCGCCGACATGCAGCGTGCCGCCGAGCTCGGCGTCGAGTCCGTGGCCGCGCACGAAGATCTCGCCCGGTGCGTTCACGCCGAGGTCAAGGCCGATCAGCACGGGGGATGCCGTTCCCTGCGCCGGCGGCGGCTTGTCGCCCGGGCGGATCACGTGCAGGCGTGCCACCGAGGGCGGCAGGCCGTTGGGAATGTTGATCGAGGCGCCATCCACGGTCACGGTGCCGCCGACGTCGAGCCGGGTGCTGGCCTGGCCGCGCACGCGTATGTCGGCGTCAAGCGTGGCGGTGAGCAGGTCGCTCGACAGCGGCCGGGCGTTCCTGGCCGTCACGTGCAGGTCGACCGGCAGGCCGGGCACCAGCGCGCCCACCGTGCCGCTGGCGTTGATCGTGCCGGTGCCGGCGCGGGCGCTGAGCGAGGCGATCGTGATCGTCTGGCCGGCCGCCTCGATCAGCGCGTCGATGCCGGTCAGGCGCACCCCTTGCGCGAAGTCCTGGAACTGGCCGCCGGCCAGCCGCACCGTGCCGTTCAGCACCGGTGCCCGCGCGGTGCCGGAGATCCCCATCGCCAGCGCCAGCCGGCCGTCGAGCTGCCGTCCCTGCGCGCCCAGCACGGCATTGGCCAGCGCCAGGTCCACGTTGCCGTCGGCGCGCAAGGCGAGCGGGCCGGTGGCGGAGGTCGGCGCCGTGCCCGACACGGTCAGGGCGACGTTCGGCCCGGCATCGAGGCGCGCCTCCACGCGCGCCGTGCTGCCGGCCAGCGCCACGTTGGCCAGCAGGTTGGCCGGCGGCAGGGAAGCGGCCGGGCCGGTGCGGAGCTTCATCCCGCTGGCGACCAGGCGAACGGTGCCTTCGGGGCGGGAGGTGGTGCCGGTCAGGCGCGCCTGCGCGTTGATCACGCCCAGCGCGTCCAGGGTCGGCGCGAACGGCCTGGCCAGCGCCGGCGTGACATTGGCGAGCGTGGCGGTCAGGTCCAGGCGCGGCATGATCCGGCCGGCCACGTCCAGGGTCGCGGGGGCGGCACCCGGCGGCGCCACCGACACGCGCAGGCGGTCCACGCCGGTTTCGGTGCCGAAGGCGACCCGCGCCGGCGCCAGCAGCCGCACGGTTTCGCCCTTGGCGGTCGCGACCAGGCGGCTGAGCGACACCTGCTTCTGCGGCAGGTCGAGGCGAAGTGCTGCATCCAGGGTGGCGGGCCCGCCGGCGACGTGCTGCAGGCTGGCCGTCGCCGCCACGTCGAGCGCCGTTTGCGGCCCACGCGCCGTGACGTGCGCCTGCCCGGAGATCGCGCCGGCCTGGAGGCCTGACGCATCGAGACGCAGGTTCACCGCGGGCGCCGCGAGCGGGTTGTCCACCGTGCCAGCCAGGGTCAGGGTGCCGACCCGGGCCGCCTGCAGGCCGCCACTGGCCCGCACCGCGACCGTGACCAGTGGTGCCGCGCCCGGAGCCTGGCTGGTGCGTATGTCGGCCTGCACGCTGCCGGCCACCGGCTTGCCGATCACCGGCGCCAGGTCCGCGAGCCGGGTCATGCGGACCGCCAGCGTGCCGAGCGGCAGCTTGGCACCCGGCGCCAGCGTCATGTCGGCGTGGCCGCTGGCGCTTTTCCAGTTCAGCGCGTCGAGCACGAGGTGCAGCGCGCCGTCGGCCAGCCGCGCCGCGGTCGCCTTGAGGGCGAGCGGCGCGCGGTCCAGCGTGCCGGTCAACGACACGGTGCCGGCGGGTGCTGCCGGCAGGTGCTGCGCGTCGAGCACGAGGTGAAGCGGCCCGGTCGGCATGGTCGCGGTGCCCGGGTTGCCGCTCGCCTCGACATGGGCGGCAAGGTCCTTGACCGGGCCGGACGCGGTGCCGGTCAGCGCCAGCGCGCCGCGCAGCGTCGGCAGGGCCCGGTCCAACGCCGGCAGGCCGAGCGCGAAGCGGGCGTCGAGCACATTGTTCCGGTCGGTGCCGGAAGCCTGGAGGTGCAGCGCCTGCCCGTCCAGCTTGAGCTGCCGCAGCACGAGATCGCCGCCGTCCTTCGACGCGGCGAGTGCGACCTGTCCGGTGCCGCCGATCAGGCCCGCCGCCTGCGCCTGGCCGCCGGTGATCGCCACCGGACCGGTCACCGTCACGTCCGCCTTGTTCCCCGACTGCGAGAAGCCCACCGAAAGCTGCGCGTGCCCGTCCAGGGGCGTGTTGCCGATGGCGGCCAGCGGCCGGAGGTCCGGCAGGGTGACGGCCACCTGCCCGTGCAGCGGCGACGCGGTCAGGATTCGCCCGGTGATGCCGACGAGCGGATGCGACAGCACGAGGTCGAGCGGCCGGTCCGCCACGTGCGGGTCGAGGGTGGCGTCAAGCGTGAGGGGAGCGGCCGCCAGCAGGGTCGGCGCCGGACCCGGGATGCGCAGGCCGTCCGCCACCGCATGCAGCCGCACCGGACCGCTCAACTGCTGCCCGGCGAACCGGGCAGTCAGCCGGTTCACCCCGGCGCCGGCGGCGGTCAGCTCGTCCAGCACCAGGCTGCCCTCCCCGCCCGGCGCCTGCGGCGTGCCCAGCAGGTGCGCGTCGAGCGCCACCTGCTTCCACGCCACCCCCGGCACCGGCTGCATCGCCGGCGCGTGCAGCGCCAGCTGCACGTCGAAGCGGGGCTGCACGAGGTCCAGGGTGCCGTGCGCGCCCAGCGTCAGCACGCCCGTCCCGGGCGCCCCCGCGGTGCCGGCGAGCGACAAGGCGCTCGCGTCGCGCGGGCCGTCCAGGTCCAGCGACAGGTGCAGCGGATCGAGAAGGTTCAGGTGCGCCAGCGCGGTCACGGCCCCGCCCGCCGGATCGTCCAGGGTCAGGTGCAGCCCGAGCCGGCCAGGGGCGACGATCGTCGCGAGGTCCACCGCGCCGGGATGGTCGAGCCGGCGCAGGCGCAGGCCGAGATCGGTGTCCGGCAGGCTGGCCACCGTCACCCCGCTCAGCAACGGGGCGAGGTCGGCGATGCGGGCATGGCCGTCGATCGCGGCGGCGAGCGCGGTGCCGGCCACGGGGGCCTCGACGTCCAGGCGTCCCACGTGCAGCGCGTCGACCCGCACGCCGAGGTGCAACCCGCTCTTCTGCCCCGGCTTCGGCGGCGGGGCGGGCTTGGCGTCGGGGTTGGGCACCGGCAGGCGCGCCACGTCGATCCGCCCGACGCTGGCCAGCTCCACATGCGCGGTGCGGCCGAGCAACCGGAGCGGCGACCAGTCAAGCACGAGGTGGTCCAGGGTGAGCCAGGTGCCGCGGGTGTCGCGGACCTCGACGCGCCGCACCGTCAGCGCGTCGGGAAAGCGGCCGCCGAGTCCCTGGATCGCCACCAGCCCGCTGGTCAGGCTGCCCGCCTGCCGCTCGATCAGCCGTCGTCCCGGCCCGGTATTGGCACCGACCAGCACCACCACGAGCACCAGCGCCAGCAGCGCCACCGGCAGCCCGACCAGCAGGCCCAGCACCCAGCCGGCGACGCGCCACGGGCTGCGGCGGCGGATTGCTTCTCCGGACCGGGCCATCAGAACGCCTCCCCCAGGCCGACATAGAGCTCGAAGCTGTCCCCGCCCTGCGGCTTGTTCAACGGCACCGCCACGTCGAGCCGGATCGGCCCGATCGGGGTGTAGTAGCGCCCGCCGACCCCGGCGCCGACGCGCAACGTGCCGGTGCCGGGCGCGCTGCTGGCCGACACCTGGCCGGCATCGGCGAAGGCCGCGAACCCGAAGCTCTTGCCGATGCGCTGCCGGAACTCGACCGTGCCGGCATCCACCGACGTGCCGCCTTCCGGGTTGCCGTCGGCGAACAGCGGCCCGACGCCCTGGTACTTGTAGCCGCGCACGGTGCCGCTGCCGCCGGCATACAGCCTCTGGTCGGGCGGCAGCGCGAAGGTGGTGGCCCCCTGCACCGTGCCGATCACGGCGCGCAGCGCGATCACGCTCCGCCCCGGAGCGGCGAGCCCGACGCGGTGCAGATCCAGATAGGTCGAGGCCGTGCCCTGCAGGATGGTGAAGAAGCTGTCGCCACCCTGGTTGTTGCCGTTGTTGTCGTTCGAGCCGGAGCCCAGGCTTTCGGTCGGCGTGGCCTCCAGCGAGATGCGGACGCCATGGGTCGGGCTGTCCAGCGGGTTGGCGAGCCCGGTGCCGTCGTAGTTGACCGCCAGCGGCACGAAGGCGAGCGTGTAGGAGCGGGCCACGCTTTCCTGGATGATCCGCTCCTGCTCGGCGCCGAGCCCGGCCGACACCGACCAGAACTGCGACAGTTTGCGGTTGAGCAGGGCGCGCACGAGCAGCGCGGTCTGGTTGTAGGCTTCCAGGTCCTGCTTCAGCCCCTCGACCCGCAGGTCGAGCGACTGGTCGCGGTGAAAGAAGTCCGGCTTCAGCAGGTCGGCATACACGTCGTAGCCGAGCCCGTTCACCGAGGTGCCGCCGAGGCCGGTCAGCAGCGCCGCCAGCTCCAGCCGCTCGGCGTTGCCGAACAGGTTGTGGTGGGTCCAGGTGACGCCGGCGCTGCCGCCGAGGTCGGTGGAATAGCCGGCCTGCAGCGCCACCGTGTGCCGGGGCGCCTCGGTGAAGTCGAAGGTGAGCGGCAGCTCGCCATCCGGCGACAGCGCCTGCGCCGCGGACACGCCCACCCCGGAAAACACCCCGGTGGACGCCAGGTCCTGGCGCGCCGCCTCGATCCGGCTCGGCTGGTACAGCTGCCCCTGGTGCACCAGCAGGCGCCGGGCGACGTAGTCCGGGTTGACCTGCCGCAGCCCGGCCAGGGTGATGGCGCCGATGTCGACGCGGGCACCCTCCTTGGCGGTGAACACGATGTCCAGGGTGCGGCTGGCCGGCCTGAGATAGGCGACCGGCGCCGCCACGGTGGCGAAGGCGTGGCCTTCCTCCTGCAGTGCGGTCTGCAGCCGCCCCTGCGCCGCCAGCACGTCGCTGGCGATCGCGGGCTGCCCGGGATGAAGGTCGAAACGGTTCTGGTCGGCAGCCGACAGCGCCTCGCCCGGCGGCAGGGTCAGGGAAACCTGGCCAAGGTGGAACAGCGGTCCCTTGTCGATGGCGACGCTGATCGGGGCGGGCCGGCCGACCGGAAGCGCCGACAGGATGTCGGGCAGCGCAGGGTCGTCCGCCGGGTGGCCGGCAACGGTGACGGTGATGCGGCCGGCATAGAAGCCGAAGCTTTCCAGCGCGGTGCGCAGCCTTGCCCCGTCGGCGCGGGCGCGGCCGGCCAGCGCGAACGGGCTGACCGCGCGCGTCTTCTGCAGCGACACGAGGCTGGACGAGCCCTTCAGCGCCGCGTCCAGCGCCTTGTCGCCGGTGGAGATCAAGGTGGTCCGGTAGGATACCGGGTCGGCGCCCCAGGCAGCCGGCACCGGGACGGATAGCCCGGCCAGGGCGGTGCACAGCATGCCGCGGACGCCGGCCCGCACGACAGGACGGCAGGCTGGGAGCAGGAGCGTCCTGTTCTCGGCACGATCGGTCAGGGCGTGGTCCTCGTCCCGCGGTTCCGGTCCGGTTCCGGAACCGGACCGTCCTGTAGCACCGGGGCCGATTGTCGTCCCGCCCCTAATCACGCTATGCCCGGCGAATGCAGGCAGCCCCTCGCAGCCTCGGCCCGCGCACGCCTCCCGTGCCACCAGGCCGGCCAGGCGTGTCCCCGCTTTTCCGTGCCCGGCCCGGCGCCCCCGGCACGCGGGGAGATGCGTCGGCCGTCGAGCCGGACGAGCAAGCCCTGCCGCCCGTCCATTCCCTGCTCCGGGTGGTCCGGGGCGTGCGCGTGCTGCGCCGGGGCGCAGCGATCCTGTTCTGGACCGGGATCGCCTGCCCGATCCAGTCCGTGCTGCTGATGCTGCCCGGCCGGGGCAAGGTGCGGTTCGCGCGGTCGTACTGGTCGGTGGTGTGCCGGCTGCTCGGCATGCAGGTCCGCACCGTGGGCCGGCCCGCCGACAGGCCGCAGCCGCGTCGGCCGCTGATCTATGTGTGCAACCATTCCTCCTGGATCGACGTGCCGGTGCTGGGCGGCCGCCTCGAGGCCTGCTTCGTGGCCAAGGAGGAGGTGGGAGGCTGGCCGCTGGTCGGCACCGTGGCCAGGCTCGGCCGCACCCTGTTCGTCAGCCGGCAGCGCAAGGCCACCGGACGCGAGCGCGACGACATGCGGCTGCGCCTCCAGGCCGGCGACGACCTGATCCTGTTCCCCGAAGGCACCAGCTCGGACGGATCGCGCGTGCTGCCGTTCCATTCCTCCTTCTTCGCCGCCGCCAAGCCGAACGGCAGCCAGGAGGAGCGCGGGCTGGAATCGGTGCCGCTGATCCAGCCGGTGTCGATCGTCTATGACCGCCTCGGCGGCCTGCCGGTGTGCCGCTCGACCCGGACGGTGTTCGCCTGGTATGGCGACATGGACCTCGCTTCGCACTTCGTGAGGCTGGCCCGCTGGCGCGGCATGCGGGCGACGGTGCTGCTGCATCCGGTGCTCGACCCGACCGCCTTCGCGTCACGCAAGGCGCTATCCCTCGCGGCCTGGACCGCGATCGCCAACGGCGCCGCGGCCATCCGCCAGAACCGCATCGGGGACCCGGCCGCGCGGCGCGACCATGACGCGACGATGAACATGGCAGCTCAACCCGCCCCGCCAGCCCCGGCGGAGCATTTTCCCCTTGACACCGGCAGCCGCTCCTTCGCCTGATTGCCAAACATCGTTCCGGTGAGGGGATGGTGCGGGAGTGCACGCCGATCGGCATCATGCCACACGGTCCTGCCTGATGGGTTCCACGCCGTCTTGACGGAGCAGCACCCTTGACCGGCGGCTGGCCGGACACGATTGCTGCCGTGCCCCCGCACGGACTCCCTCTGGCGGCTGCCGGAACCTGCCCCGCCTTGAACAGCATTCCTTCCCCGACATCGCCGCCTGCGAAAAGCCTGTCCCCGAAGCGCCTCCACGTCATCACCTGGGGCTGCCAGATGAACGTGTACGACAGCGCCCGGATGACCGACGTGCTCCGCCCGCTCGGCTTCACGCCGGCGGGCACCCCGGAGGAGGCCGACATGGTCATCCTCAACACCTGCCACATACGCGACCGCGCTGCGGAAAAGGTGTTCTCCGAGCTCGGCCGGCTGCGCGCGATCAAGCAGGCGCGTGCCGACGAGGGCCGGTCCACCGTGCTGGCGGTCGCCGGCTGCGTGGCGCAGGCGGAAGGCCGCGAGATCCTGAGGCGGGCCCCCTTCGTCGACATCGTGCTGGGGCCGCAAACCTATCACCGGCTACCCGAGATGGTGGCGCGCGCGGCGCGTGCCGGAGGTGCGGTGATCGAGACCGACTTCCCTTCCGAGCAGAAGTTCGACTTCCTGCCCGACAGCACCGGACCGCAGCTGCCGGGCGGCGTGACCGCGTTCCTGACCGTGCAGGAAGGCTGCGACAAGTTCTGCTCGTTCTGCGTGGTGCCCTACACCCGCGGCGCGGAAGCCAGCCGTCCGGCCGTATCCGTGCTGGCCGAGGCGCGGCGCATGGTGGAAAGCGGCGTGCGCGAGATCACCCTGCTCGGGCAGAACGTCAACGCGTATCATGGCGACGGACCGGACGGGCGCCCATGGGGCCTGGCCCGGCTGATGCAGGCGCTCGCCGACATCCCCGGCCTCGTTCGCCTGCGCTACACCACCTCGCACCCGCGCGACATGGACGACGCGCTGATCGCGGCGCACCGCGACCTGCCAGCACTGATGCCGTTCCTGCATTTGCCGGTGCAGTCCGGTTCTGACCGTATGCTGCGCTCGATGAACCGCGGCCACACCGCCGACGACTACCGCCGGCTGGTGGACCGGCTGCGCGCCGCGCGCCCGGACCTGGCCTTTTCGTCCGACTTCATCGTCGGCCATCCGGGCGAAACCGAAGCCGACTTCGAGCAAACGATGGCGCTGGTCGACGAGGTCGGCTTCGCCCAGGCGTTCTCCTTCAGCTACTCCCCCCGTCCCGGCACGCCGGCCGCCGGCGCGCCCGGCACGGTGCCGCTCCCGGTCAGCGCCGAGCGGCTGCAGCGGCTGCAGGCGCTGATCCGCACGCAGCAGGACCGCACCAACGCCGGCAGCGTCGGGCAGGCGATGCCGGTGCTGTTCACCGGGCGCGGCCGCCGCCCCGGGCAGCTGTCGGGACGAAGCCCCTACCTGCAGGCGGTGCACGCCGCCGCACCTGATTCGCTGATCGGCACCGTGGCGATGGTGAAGATCGAGGCGATGCTCACCAACTCCCTGACGGCCACCCTGATCGACCCGACCGCCGCCGCCCCAACCCTTCTGCCGGAGCCAGCTTGCGCTTGACCGAACTCGCCACCGCCGCATCCCCCTTGTCCGGCCCGGCACCGGTTCCCCCCGATCAGCGGCCGGCCGCGCGCGGCGTGGAAGCGGATGCGAGAACGGCGACCATGCAGTTCAACGACAACACCCTGCTGCAGCTGCTTCTGGGCGACCACGACCGCCACCTGGTGCGCCTCGAGCAGGGACTGGGCGTGCGCCTGGCTTGCCGTGGCAACCGGATCGCCATCAGCGGCGATCCCGGCCGCGTGGCGCTGGCTCGTTCCACGATGGGGGCGCTGTATCGCCGGCTGGAGGAAGGCCGAAGCGTGGACGCGGCGGAGGTGGACGCCGCGATCCGCATGTCCGACCTGCACAACACCGTGCTGGACCCCAAGCGCGAGGCGATCCGCGTGCCCGGCCGCGGCGGCGGCGCCCGACGCGACGGCGACGGGTTTCCCGGGCTGCCCGGTCCCGCCGGAACGCTGCCGCCGGATGCCGACCCGCGGCTGCCGTTCACCGACCTGCCGGCGATCCGCACCAAGCGCGGCGCGATCGAGCCGCGCTCGCCCGGCCAGGCCGCCTACATGGAGCTGCTGGCCAACCACGAAATGGTGTTCGGCATCGGCCCCGCCGGCACCGGCAAGACTTATCTCGCGGTGGCGCAGGCGGTGGCGATGCTGCAGGCCGGACGGGTGGACCGCATCGTGCTGTCCCGGCCGGCGGTGGAGGCGGGCGAGCGGCTCGGCTTCCTGCCCGGCGACCTCAAGGAAAAGATCGACCCCTACCTGCGCCCACTTTACGACGCTCTACACGACATGATGCCGGGCGACCAGGTGATCCGGCGCATGGCGTCCGGCGAGATCGAGGTGGCGCCGCTGGCCTTCATGCGCGGCCGTACCTTGGCGCACGCCTTCGTGATCCTGGACGAGGCGCAGAACACCACCGTTGCCCAGATGAAGATGTTCCTGACGCGCATGGGGTCCGGCACCCGCATGGCAATCAACGGCGACCTCAGCCAGGTCGACCTGCCCACGGGCGTATCGTCGGGCCTGCGCGACGCGGTGGAAACCCTGGAAGGCCTGCCCGGGATCGGCTTCACCCGCTTCGAAAGCCGCGACGTGGTGCGTCATCCGCTGGTCGCCCGGATCGTCGATGCGTATGATCAGCGCGCGGCGGCCGAGCGGGACACCACCCGGAACCGGACGCGCCGGGAGACCGATGGAACCGCCAGGTAGCAATCGCCCTTCGGGAAAGAAGCCGAAGAAGGACCGCCCGCGAAAACGGGACAAGCGTCCAGATAAGATGGTCACAGGCAAGACGGTCGCGGGTATATCGCGTCATGCGGCCGAACGGCGCCGCAACGAGGCGGCGGGTGTCGTCGAGGTGTTCGTGGTCGACCGACGCTGGCGCCGTCTGGTGCCATACGTGGAGCGGTTGGCCCAACAAGCCGCGATCGCCGGCGGCGGGGCCGGCTCGGTGGTGCTGGACAACGACCTGCGCGTGCGGCGCCTGAACGCGCGCCATCGCGGCCGCAACAAGCCCACCAACGTCCTGACCTTCGAAACCCCCCGCGGCATCGCCGGCGGCGACATCGTGCTGGCGCTGCAAACGGTGCGGCGCGAAGCGCTGGCGGCCGGGCGCATGCCCCGGCACCACCTGGCGCACCTGGTGGTGCACGGCGCACTGCACCTGCGCGGCCACGACCATAGCGGCGCAGGCGCCGCACGCCGCATGGAGATGGAGGAAGCGCGCATCCTGCACCGCCTGCGCGTGCCCAACCCGTGGAAGCCGCGCGAGCCGTCCGGCGCCGGCGGCGTGACGCGATGAGCGCGTCCGCGTCGCGGTCGGATGCCGACCGTCCGCGCCGCGTTGGGCTGCTGGGCTGGTGGAGCCGCAGGCGGGGCGACCAGGACCTGCGCGCGCGCGTCGCCGCCCTGGTGCAGGAAGCTGCCGACGCGCCCCAGGCCGAAGGCGAGACGCCGGAGCTCGACCGGCAGGAGCGGGTGCTGATCGCCAACGTGCTGCGTCTGCGCGGCACCACGGCGGACGACGTGATGGTGCCGCGCGCCGACATCATCGCCATGCCGGTGAACCTCGGTCTCGAGGACGCGCTGGCGACCATGAAGCGGGAAAACCATTCCCGTTTGCCGGTGTACAACGAGCAGCTCGACGACATCGTCGGCATGGTCCACGTCAAGGACCTGGTGGCCTATGCAGGGCCCAGCGACAGCTTCCGGCTGCAGTCGATCCTGCGCCAGCCGCTGATGATCGCGCCGCAGATGCCGGTGCTGGACCTGCTGCTGCAGATGCGCCTTCGCCGTATCCACTTGGCGCTGGTGATCGACGAGTACGGCGGCATCGACGGGCTGGTGACGATCGAGGACTTGGTCGAGACCATCGTCGGCGACATCGCCGACGAGCACGACGAGCCCGACGTGCCGATGCTGGTGGAGCGCCACGACGGCACCCTGGACATCGACGCGCGCATGCCGGTGGAGGAGTTCGAGCACCGGCTCGGCGCGGTGCTGACCGAACAGGAACGCGAAAGCGAGATCGAGACCGTGGGCGGGCTGGTGTTCCGGCTGGCTGGCCACGTGCCGACGCGCGGCGAGGTGCTGAGCCACGACAGCGGCATCCAGTTCCGGGTGATGGACGCCGACGCCCGGCACATCCGTCGCGTGCGCGTTCGTCCGGCGGCACCCAGGCCGGAGCCGGACCCGGAGGCGCCACCGCAACCGGGCACGGTCGAGCGTTGAGGATACACGTCCACACCGGCACCGGAAGCGAGCAGCCGATCACGCCCGGGCTGTGGTCCGAGGCGGCAGAACGCGCGCCCGACATCGGCGCCGGCCACGAGGTGAGCTTCGGCGCCACCACGGACGCCCTGTCCGACGCGCTGTCCGACCCCCTGGGCGAATGCGAGATGGTGGTGTTCACCCACCGCCTGCCGCGTCCCCTGCCCACGCCGGCGCCGCGACTGCGCCACCTGTTCTGCACCTATGCCGGCATCGACGGGCTGATGCCGCTGGACTGGCTTCCCCCCGGGGTGGGCCTGCTCAACAACCGCGGCACGCACGGCGCCAAGGCAGGCGAGTTCGCGATCATGAGCCTGCTGATGCTGGCGAGCCACGTGCCGGGCTTCGTGGCCGACCAGCGGGCGCAGCGCTGGAACAGGCGGCACGGCACCGTGCTGGCGGGGCGACGGCTCACGGTGGTGGGGCTGGGCACGCTGGGCGCGGAAGCGGCGCGGCGTGCGGCACAGTTCGGGCTGCGCGTGACCGGGGTGCGTGCCCGCCCGGCGCCGCATCCATCTTGCGAGCGGGTGGTCAACAGTGACGCGCTCGACGCGGTGCTGCCGGACACGGAGTTCCTGCTTCTGGCCTGCCCGCTCACGGCCCAAACCCATGGGCTGCTGGACGCGCGGCGGATCGGGCTGCTGCCGCGGGGCGCGTTCGTGGTGAATATCGGCCGCGGCGCCCTTCTGGCGCAGGACGCGCTGTGCGACGCGCTGCGGGACGGTCGGCTGGGCGGGGCGGTGCTGGACGTGTTCACCCCCGAACCGGTGCCGCTCGGCCACCGGCTGTGGACCACGCCCAACCTCCTGATGACGCCGCACGTGTCCTGCGACGACAGCGAATCCTACCTGCCGCGCAGCCTGGACATCCTCATGGAGAACCTGCGCGCGATCCGGGACGGCCGGCCGCCGCCCAACCTGGTGGATCCCATGCGCGGCTACTGAACCCGCACCACCGCATCCCCGCATCCGATCCGGCCCGGCTCCAGCACCCGGGCGGTCAGGCCACCATGGCCGCGAACCGCGTTGTAGCCGCCGGTTCCCAGCGCCGCCTCCATGCGCGAGCAGGGGTGGCACAGGCCGGAAACCTCCAGCACCGCATCGGCGATGCGCAAGCGTCGGCCAAGCAGCGCGGACAGGTTGAGGCCCGAAACCACGAAGTTGCGACGCATGAGTTCCGGCGCGACCGGCTCCCTCCCGAGGCAGGCCCCGATCACCGCCAAGTGCTCGGCCTGCAGCAGCGTGACCTGCCGGCCGCCGCCGGCGCGGCCGCCGTAATGGTCGCCGTCCAGGCCGCCCTGCGGATCGAGCAACGCCTGCTCCACCACCCGCATCGCCGCCTGCCGATGCGGACGAAGGCCGATCCAGCACAGCAATCCGGGACGCGCCGGGGCATCGATCAGCCGGGCCAGGGGCGAGGACGGGTTCAGCATCGAGGGTGGGACAGGCGCAGGCATGTCACGACGGAACAGAAGCGCCAGGCATCCGGACAAGCACCCGGCACGCCAGTCACATCCTGGCGCGGCGCGATCCGGCCACGGCCTCGGCGGCAGACGAGACGCCCCGGAAATGCTGCACGGCCTGGTGCCGGAGTGCCGCCAGGCTGGGCAGGATGTTCCCATGCATCGGGCGCAGCCGGTGGTGGGTGGCGAAGAACGCCAGGTCCACGCGATTGGGCTGCAGGATTGCCGCGCCGACGAACACGCCGTCGACCTCGACCACTTCGCTTTCCAGCATCGTCGTCCATCCTTAGGCGTCGACGCCTCGTTCCCGCCGACGCCCAAGGCTCTATCCTGTCCCCACCGCATAAACAAGCATACGATTTCGTGTAATATTCATTACACTGTTTAACAGGTTGGGCCGGTGCCGAAACCGGTTGGCCTCAGGCTGCCAGCCTGGAAAGGCCGGACAGGCTGGCGATGAGCTCCGCCTTGACCGCCTCGGCCTGGTCGTTCGGAATCTGGCAGGTGCCGGCGGCCTGGTGGCCGCCCCCGCCATGGGCCAGGCAGATGGCACCGACGTCCACCGGCGAGGAACGGTCGAGGATGGACTTGCCGATCGCGAACACGGTGTTTTGCTTCCTCAGACCCCACAGCACGTGCGCCGAGACACTGCAGCCTGGGAACAGGGCATAGACCATGAATCGGTTGCCGGCATGGATCACGTCCTCGTCGCGAAGGTCGATCAGCGCCAGCTCGCCGTGCACGGCCGTGCAGCGGCGAAGCTGGGCCGCGAACAGCTCGCGTTGGGCGTTGTAAAGGTCGACGCGCTCCTTCACGTCCGGCAGCGCCAGCACCTCGTCGATGCCGGCATCGCGGCAGCGTTCGATCAGCTGCATCATGAGGTCGTAGTTGGAGATCCGGAACTCGCGGAACCGGCCGAGCCCGGTGCGGGAGTCCATCAGGAAGTTGAGCAGCACCCAGCCCTGCGGGTCGAGGATCTCCTCGCGGGTGAACTGCGCTGAATCGGCCTGGTCGACGGCTTCCATCAGCTCGGGGCTGACGCGGGGAAAGACATCCGCGCCACCGTAGTAGTTGTAGACCACGCGCGCCGCGGACGGGGCCAGCGGATCGATGACGTGGTCGGAACGGGGACGGTCGCCGGTGCGCGACACCTCGCTGGCATGGTGGTCGAAGGCGAGGTGGCAGCCCTCGACATAGGGAAGGTTGGTCACGATGTCGCGCCCGGTGATCGGCACGATCCCGTCCTGCATGTCCTTCGGATGGACGAACTTGATGTCGTCGATCAGGTCGAGCTCGCGCAGCAGCATGCCGCACACGAGGCCGTCGAAGTCGCTGCGCGTGACGAGGCGGTATTTCTGTGTCGCCATGATGGCCTACGGCTCCGGTTGAACACGGCGACCATGACGGCGAAACCTTAACATTGTCCTACGCGGTGCTCCTGGCGATAGGACAGGGTGCCCGGGCGACGGGCCGCGCCGAACCCCCTCAGGCTCCGTGCGCGGCCGCAAGGGTCAGCAGGCGGTCGAGGCCGTGCCCGCTGCCCAGCACGGCGGCCCGCTCGGGCAGCGTCAGCGAGGCGAGAACGCCGTCCAGGGTGGCCGCCTCGTCGAGCTTGGCCAGCCCCAGCGCCAGCAAGGGGTCGAACGGGTCGCGTCCGGGCACGCGCGCGGGCGGCAGCATGGCGCGGTGCGCCGCCATCAGCCCCGGGTCCGCCAGCAGGCGGCGCAGGCTGTCGCCGGGTGCTGCGTCCCGTCCGACGGCTTGCAGCGCCACCGCGCGCGCCAGCACCGCGGGCGGCGTCGCTTCCTCCGGAATGCGAAGCAGGCCGAGCCGGCGCAACGCCTGCCCGGCGCCGCGCCCGGCGGTGAGCGACACCAGCGGCACCGCCAGCAGCAGTCCCAGCAGCACCGGCGACATCCAGGCGAACAGCGCCGGCGACACCGCCCAGGCAATAACGGCCAGCAGCAGCCCGAACGCGGTGAAGCGCCAATACCCGGCCCACACCACCGAAAGCGGGATCGCCCCGTCGTCGCGGCGCTGCGCGTTCCAGCCGGAGTCGCGCCCGGCCAGGATGGAAATCACGCCGCCGGTCTGCACCAGCATGGCGACGGGCGCGATCAGCCCGCCGATCACGGTCTCGACCAGCAGCGACGCGAACGCACGCAGCGCGCCCCCGGCGCCGCGCCGCTCGGCGGGGTTGAACAGCAGCGCTACATAGGCCAGCAGCTTGGGCGCCAGCAGCACCGCCATGGTGCCGATGAACACCCCGCGCGCCAGCACCGGGTCAACCTGCGGCCAGCGCGGGAACAGCAGCTTGGTGCCGCCGAAATATTCCGGCCGCACGAAGCGCTCCTGCAGCGACACCAGGATGCCGCACAGCAGGAACACCAGCCACAACGGCGCGGTGACATAGGAGCCGATCCCCATCAGCAGGTGCAGCCGGCTGACCCAGTGCAGCCCGCGCGCCGGCAGCACGCCGGCATGCTGGAGGTTGCCCTGGCACCAGCGGCGGTCGCGTATGGCGATGTCGGTGAGCGAGGGCGGGCTTTCCTCGTACGAGCCCGGCAGCCCCGGCACCATGTGGATCGCCCAGCCGCCGCGGCGCATCAGCGCGGCCTCGACGAAGTCGTGGCTGAGGATGTGCCCGCCGATCGGCCGCCTGCCCTCGAGCACCGGCAGCCCGGCCTGCTCGGCGAAGGCTGCCGTGCGGATGATGGCGTTGTGGCCCCAGTAGTTGCCGTCCGGGCCGTGCCACCAGGCGATGCCATAGGCGATCAGCGGCCCGTACACCCGGCCGGCGAACTGCTGCATGCGCGCGAACAAGGTGGACCCGTTGACGATCACCGGCAGGGTCTGGATCAGCCCCACCCCGGGATGGCGCTCCATGGCGCCGGCGATGCGCACCACGGTGGCGCCGTCCATCACGCTGTCCGCGTCCAGCGTGATCATCTGCGGATACGCGGCCCCCCACCGACGCACCCATTCGCCGACGTTGCCGGCCTTGCGCTCGGTGTTCTTCGGCCGCCTGCGGTAGAAGATGCGGTCGTAGCCGCCGGTTGACTCGCGCAAGGCGAGAAAGGCCGCCTCCTCTTCCAGCCACACATCCGGGTTGGTGGTGTCGGACAGGATGAACAGGTCGAACCGGTCGAGCCGGCCGGTCGCCTCGAGGCTCTCGAAGATCGCGGCCAGCCCAGCCATCACCCGCGAC
>CAXSHC010000016.1:19379-19883 GCA_964236745.1 uncultured Acetobacteraceae bacterium | reverse complement strand
GACTACGTGGGCGACCTGGCCGAGACGGTGGCACTGATGTGGCCGGAGCGGCGCAGAAACGCCCAGCCACCGCTGCTGGCGGAAGTGGTGGAAGCGCTGGCGGCCACGCCCAAGTCCGAGCTGCCGCATCTGGTGGCGGGCTGGCTCGACGCGTCGCCTTCCCCGGTCAGGCTGGCGATCCTGAAGCTCATCACCGGCGCGCTGCGCGTGGGCGCCTCGGTGCGTCTGGCCAAGATCGCGCTGGCCGAGCTCAGCGGCGGCACCATCGCCGCCGACGACATCGAGGAGGTGTGGCACGGCTTGTCGCCGCCTTACGACCCCTTGTTCGCCTGGGTGGAGGGCAGGGGAGAGCGCCCCGACCCGGCCGACGCGCCGGTGTTCCGCCCGCCCATGCTGGCGCATCCGCTGGAAGCGCCGGATCTGGCGGCGCTCGACTACGCAGCCTTCGCTGCGGAATGGAAATGGGACGGCATCCGCGTGCAGGCGATCCGTGGGGTCGACGCC
>CAXSHC010000016.1:7489-19369 GCA_964236745.1 uncultured Acetobacteraceae bacterium | reverse complement strand
CGGGACGGCGGCTTTATTCCCGTGGCGCCGACGACATCTCGGGAGCGTTTCCCGAGATCGTGGAGCACATGGCGTTCGACGCGGTGCTGGACGGCGAGCTGCTGGTGGTGCGGGACGGCACCGTGGCGCCATTCGCCGACCTGCAGCAGCGCCTGAACCGCAAGTCGCCGACGGCGAAGATGCTGGGCGAGTTCCCGGTGCTGGTGCGGCTGTACGACATCCTGTTCGAGAACGGGGTCGACCTGCGCCCGCTCGTGTTCACCGAGCGGCGTGCCCGGCTGGAAGCCTTCGTCGACCGGGTGAAGCCGGGGCGCATGGACCTGTCGGAGCTGGTCGAGGCACCGAACCTTGCGGCGCTGTCGGAACTGCGCGACGGCGCGCGGGCCGCGTCCATCGAAGGGCTGATGCTCAAGCGTCGCGACAGCCCCTACCTGCCGGGACGGCCGAAGGGGCAGTGGTGGAAGTGGAAGCGCGACCCGCTGACGATCGACGCGGTGCTGATGTACGCCCAGCGCGGCCACGGCAAGCGCTCGTCGTACTACTCGGACTACACCTTCGGGCTGTGGCGCGAACTTGCCAACGGCGACGAGGAGCTGGTGCCGGTGGGCAAGGCCTATTCGGGCTTCACCGACGCCGAGCTGGTGATGCTCGACCGCTGGATACGCAACAACACGACCCAGCGCTTCGGCCCGGTGCGGGAGGTGGAGCACGGCACGGCGAAGGGGATCGTGCTGGAGATCGCGTTCGACGCGGCGCAGCGTTCGGCCCGGCACAAATCCGGCGTGGCGCTGCGCTTCCCGCGCGTGGGCCGACTGCGCCTGGACAAGAAGCCGGAGGATGCGGACCGACTGGACACCCTGATGCGCGGCATCGGGTGAGGGTTCAAACGGCGTCCGCGCGCGCCAGCAGCTGCTGCACCGCGCCGAGCAGCGCCGACATGCGGAACGGCTTGGCCAGGAGCCGGTCGTTCTCGGTAGCCTGATGCTCGGCGAGCTTCCAAGGCCGCCCGGAGATGAACAGCACCGGCAGGGTGGGCCGGACCTGTCGGACCCGCTCCGCCACGCCGAAGCCGTCGATCTCGCGCACCCCGAGGTCGATGTCGGTCAGCAGCAGGGCGCAGCCGCCCGGCAGGATCGCGATGCCAAGTGCTTCGGCGGGCGTTCCGACCGCGCAAACGTCGAGGCCTTGATCCTCGAGCAGGTCAACCAGGACCGAGCGAACGACTTCCTCGTCATCCAGGATCAGGACATCGCACATCTGGGCGTCGCTTCCTCGGGTAGCTGGAGAACACGGGACGTCCTGGGTTGAACTCCTGTTCTAAGCCATGCTCAGCTGAGAACGGCATAAAAGCGTCGTGAGCATGACGGCCATCCGTGAAGGGCGGCTCCGGCGCCCGCAACGGCGCCGCGGCGGGATGCCCTGGAGCTTAGCCGTCCGCGCCGCTGCCGGAGCCGGTAATGCCGGCCCGCGACGGCGAGCTGGACCCGGGCTCGATCGTGCGGCTGATCCGTGCCACCTCGTCGTCGGTGACGATTTCCGCCGCGTCCAGCTTCGCCCCAGCTTGGATACCCGCCTGGCTGCCGGACAATGCCTCCTCCAGCGCCTGCGGATCGGTGCGCTGCGCCTCGTCCAGCAGCCGCTCGGCGTTCTCATGCCGGCCTTCGCGCTGCGCCGTCAGCGCCGCGTCGACCAGGCGGCGCGCCTGCCCGTGCTTGTCTTCGCCGAAGTTGTCCGGCTCCTGGATGTCCGCCATCGCGTTTCCGATCATGGTGTCCGAACCAGAACTGCGTGCGGCAGGATGGGTTGCCGGCCAAGCACTGGATGGGCTTGCGGCTGCGATGATGCAATACGTGAACGTTGTTCATGCGTCGGCGGACGTGGCCGTGCCCGCCGGGCGGCAGCCTGCCGCCGCGCCGTGTCTTCCCACGCGGGCAATGTCTCGGAAAAAACGCCGGATGCTAAATTCACACAACTGTCGTTGGCGACGGGGACCGAACCGCCTCAGAACCTGCCCGGGGCCGACGAACGAGCCGGCCCGCCAGATCAGGCACGCAAACCCGGTGGTAGCCACGACATGACCTTCAGAAACTGGTGCAGATCGAGCTGCGCCGTCACCATGACCCTTGCGCTGTTGCAGCCAACGGTCGTGTTCGCGCAGGAAGCGCCGGGCGACGTGACCATCGCGCCCAGAAGCAGCGCTGCGGTGCAAAGCGTCGCCACCGACCTGGCCCGGCAGCCGAGCCTGTCGACCGCTGCCAAGATCGCGTTGCTTCGCCAGAAGGTGAAGTACGTGTTCGTCCTGTTCCAGGAGAACCGGTCGTTCGACTTCTACTTCGGCACCTTCCCCGGCGCGCACGGGCTGTATAGCCAGTCGGCGGCGAAAACCCCTGGCTTCAGCCAGCGCATCGTCAACACCGACGGCACGGTCGGTACCGTTTCGCCGTTCCTGATCCCGCAAACGGTGAAGACCGCCACCGGCGCCACGGTGCCGCTCTACCCGGCCGACACAGCCTCGATCGACCACTCCCATGCCGGCATCCTGGTCAGCCAGGATTTCGTCAACAAGGTGTCGCTCAACGACCGCTTCGCGCTGGACGAGGAAGGCCTGACCACGGACGCCCAGGGCCAGATCGTTTCCAAGACAACCGGCCTGGCGCCCACCTCCAACCCGACCCTGAAGCAGAAGCAGATGGGCGAGCTGGCGATGAGCCACGTCGACTGCGACACCGCCCCCTATCTGTGGCAGTTCGCCGACCGCTTCGCGCTGTTCGACAACTTCCACATGACTGTCACCTCGGCCTCCACCCCTAACGCCCTGGCGCTGTTGGCCGGCCAGTCCGGGCTGACGCAGTGGGCGCTGCATCCGGGGGAGGCCAGCAGCAACATTGCCAGCCCCACCGTCGCCTCGTCCGGCGGCGAGCCGGTGGTGGGCGATCCGGGTCCGTTCCCGGGCTCCAACCTCGACACCGCGCCGATCAAGCCGCCCTACAACCCGGACGACGAGAACCCCAACAAGCCGGCGCTGAACCAGACCTACGCCAGCCTGCCGCTGTCGTTCATGGGCAAGGACATCCAGCAGACGGTCGGCACCGACCAGAACCCGGCGCTGGACTTGGCCGACATCCAGCACGACATCAAGACCATCGCCGGCAGCGGGCGGCAGCCGACCAACTGGGGCTGGTTCCAGGAAGGCTACGACGCGGAGCCCACCGATTCCACCGCGGTGCCGCTGCACAGCTCCTACATCATCCACCACGACGCGCCGCAGTATTTCGGCTATATCGGCGACAACCCCGAAGTGGCGCAGAACCATCTGTACGGGCTGCAGGATTTCTTCACCGCCGTGAACAACAAGCTGCTGCCGGCCGCCGGCGGCGTCGCCTACGTGCGCGGCGGCTACGACAACAACGACGGCCTGCTGCCGGTGGACCCGAACCCCGCGGTGCGCGCCGCCTTCCCCGGCAGCGACGACCATCCAGGCTATTCGGACGCGCAGATCAGCGAGCAGCTGCTGGCGGACGAGGTGAACGCGATCGCGGCCAGCCCGTACTGGGCCCAAAGCGCCATCGTCATCGTCTATGACGAGACCGACGGGCTATACGACCATGCCGCCGTGACCACCCGGGTGAACGATCCGGAAGGCAACCCGCTCGAGCCGTCCTCTCGCATCCCGGCGATCGTGATCTCGCCCTATGGCAAGGCGCACGCGATCATCCACCAGAACGCCGAACACAGCTCGATCATCAAGTTCATCGACGAGGTGTTCAACCTGACCCCGCTCGCCGACCTTCCGGACGAGAAGCGCGGTGCCAAGCTCGGCAAGACCGAGTTGGGGCAGGACTACGTGGGGCCGGCCGACGACAACGTGCCGAACATCGGCGACATGCTGGCGGCCTTCGACAACTCGCGCCTGACCGGCGACACGGCGCCGCTCCCGGCTTCCTATGCCGAGATCCTGCCCGGCACCACGCCCAGCCTGCCGCACTACGCGGCCGGCGGCTGCTACACGCTGAACATCGTGCCGACCGACTATGTGGGCGGCAAGCTGATCGACCCGGCGCCGGCCGACTTCAACCCGCGCCCGTCCACCACGCCCGGCATCCCGACCTCGGGCACCTGGACGCCCTGATCCGGCCCATCCGGCGGATAGCATGGAAAGAGGGGAGCCGGGTTCGCCCGGCTTTTCCTTGTTCTTGTTCAAGCGGAGCTGACATCTTGAGAAGCCTGTTCCAGGCGCTGCCGGTCGTGCTGGCGGCGCTTCTGCTTGGCGCGGCCGGTCCCGCGCGTGCGGACACCACATTGGACGCGGTGCGCCACGCCGGCACGCTGGCCTGCGGCGTGGTGGACGACGAGGACGATTATTCGGAGGCCGACACGCACGGCAACCTGTCCGGCCTTGGCGCCGACTTCTGCCGTGCGCTTGCCGCCGAGATCTTCGGCGACGCCGGCCGGGCCCGCTTCCTGACCCTGCCAGACGAGCCCACTGGCCTCGCGGCTCTGCGCGACCGCAAGGTGGACGTGCTGTTCGGCGCGACGCCGGACCCGGTGGTGGGCAACGTGTACGGTGCCGCCTTCGGGCCGCCGGTGTTCTTCGACGGCCAGGGCGTGCTGGCGTCCAACCGCAGCGGGATCCACACGCTGGCCGATCTCGGCGGCAGGAACGTGTGCTTCATCAACGCGGCCCCACACGAGCAGGTGCTGTACGACCTCGTGGAGCCGCGGCTGAAGACGCCCGAGCACCGGTTCCCGTTTTCCGAGCGCGGCGAAATGGAGGTGGCGCTGCTGGACGGCCATTGCGACGCCATCACCGGCGACATCTCGTGGATGGCCAACGTACGCGCCAGCTTCAACAAGCGCCGGACCGAGTTCACCGTGCTGCCGGACACGGTGTCGGTCGATCCGTTCGCGCCGGCCTACCGGCGTGGCGATCCGGACTGGGGCGCCCTGGTAGACTGGACCGTCTGGGCCTCGGTGCAGGCGGAAGCGAACGGGGTGACGCGGGCGAACCTTGCGCAGATGCGCCGGAGCGCGAACCCGGTGATCCAGCGCCTGGTCGGCACCACGCCCTGGATCGGCAAGGCCCTGGGGGTTTCGGACACCGCATTCGCCACCGCGATTGCGGCGGTCGGCAACTACGGCGAGATCTTCGAGCGCAACGTCGGCGCGGGCTCGGCGCTCATGCTGCCGCGCGGACGCAGCGCTCTGGCGGCGGATGGCGGCCTGCTTTGGGCGCTGCCGGTGGAGCCGCTGCAATAGGAGGCAGTGCGTCGGCCGGTTGTCGGCTCAATCCGTGGACTGGGTGAGCCGGTAGCCGACGTTGGGCTCGGTGGCGATCATCGGCGCCACCGCGGGCCCGAGCTTGTGGCGCAGCTGGCCGATGTAGACGCGGAGATACTGCACGTCCTCGCCATGCGCCGGGCCCCACAGGGCGAGCAGCAGCTGGCGGTGCGTCAGCACCTTGTCCTCGTGGCGCATCAGCATGGCCAGGAGCTGGTATTCGCGCGGGCTCAGCGTCACCTTGGTTCCGGCCACCCGGACCTCGTGGCGGCCGGGATCCAGCACAATCGGGCCGCAGCTGAGGATCTCGTCCGACCTGGGCTCGACGCCGGGATCGTGGCGGCGGAGCACGGCGCGCAGGCGGGCCAGCAGCTCGCCCAGGCCGAACGGCTTCTCGACGTAGTCGTCGGCGCCGGCGTCGAGCGAGGCGATCTTCTCCGCCTGCCTGTCGCGGGCGGACAGCACGATCACCGGCACGGGCGAGAACGCGCGCAGCCGTTCCAGCACCACCTGGCCGTCCATGTCCGGCAGCCCGAGGTCGAGCACGATCGCGTCCGGCGCCCGCGACGCCGCCTGTCGCAGCCCGTCCGCGCCGTTGAACGCGGAGCGCGCGCGGTAGCCGGCGGCCTCCAGGGCGGGACACAGGAAGCGGTGGATCTGCTTCTCGTCGTCGACGATCAGCACCGACGGGCGGTCGATCCCGCTCATGGCACGTGCGGCAGCGTGATGGTGACGGTGGTGCCGCGTCGGTCCTGCGTCTGGCCGGGCCCGACGCGGTCGGACGCCGGGCTGACGGCGGAGATGGTGCCGCCCATCACCTCGATCAGGCCGCGCGCGATCGCCAGACCGAGACCGGTGCCCGGCACCACCCGGTCGCCTTGCCGGGCGCGGAAGAAGCTGTCGAACACGTGCGGCAGGTCGTGCTCGGCGATGCCGACGCCGTTGTCGCTGATCCGAGCCACCGCCTCCACGCCTTTGGAAGCGAGCCGCCCCGCGACCGGGTTGGCGGCGGAAGGCTGGGAATACTTCAGGGCGTTGTCCAGCACGTTGAACAGCACCTGCTCCAGCAGCAGCGGATCGGCCAGCGCAACCGGCGTGCCGTCGATGGCAACGGACACCAGTGCCGGGTCGTCCAGGCGCGACACAGCGCCCTGCACCGCGTCCCACAGCAGCACGCGCAGGAGGCGCGGCACCACCGCGCCGCTGTCGAGCCGGGTCATGTCGGTGATGTTGGCCAGGAACCGCGTCATGCGCCGCGTGTCCTCCTCGATGGCGAGCAACAGGTCGTCGCGCGTGTCCGGCGACAAGCGGTCCCAGGCGATGCGCAAGGTTTCGGCCGAGCCGCGTATGCCGGTCAAGGGCGTGCGCAGGTCATGCGATAGCGAGTTCAGCAGGGCGGTGCGCAGCTTCTGGGTTTCGTTTCGTGCGGTGGCGTCGGCGGCACCGCGCACCAGCCTGACCCGCTCAAGCGCCAGTGCCGCCTGGTCGGTCAGCGCCTGCAGCGCCTGCAGCGCCGGCCCGTCGATCGGAACGGCCGACTGCACCGCGAGCAGGCCGTGCAGCCCGCCGGGGCTGCCGTCACCAGTGCTGCCGTCGCCGCCGTTCCTGCCATCGGCCCTGGCGCCATCGGTTTCGGCACCGGGGATCCGGATCGGCAGGAAGCGCCAGGGCGCCGAAGGCAGCGTGGCGGTGCCGCGGCCGGCCGGCTCACCGTGCCGCCAGGACCACAGGGCCGCCGCCCAGGAGCCGTCATCCATGGTGTCCGCCGGCGGGTCGGCGGCGAGGATGTCAAGCGCCCCGTCGCCGTCGCGCGCTGCCAGCACCATGGCCCGGGCCGCGATGGAGGCCGCCTGGCGCGTGATCTCGTCCTGCAGTTGCGCCCGAGTGACCGGCACGCCGAGCGCGCGTGAGAACGCGCCGATCCGCCGCAGGCTTTCGATCCGGCCCTGGGCCGCCCGCGCCGACGCGTTAAGCTGGTTGGCGACCAGGCCGGTCGCCGCGGCGACCACCGCGAACACTACCACCGCCATCAGGTCACGGGGCTGGTCGATGGTGAGCTGGTAGAGCGGCGGGATGAAAAGGAAGTTCCAGGCCGCGAACGACAGGAGGGCGGTGCACAGCGCGATCCGGAGCCCGTGCAGGGCGGCGGCCCCCACCACCGCGGCCAGGAACAGCATGCCGAGCGCGTCCGGCTCGACCAGGCCGTGCAGCGCCTCGCCCAGCCCGACGGCCAGCGCCACCAGCGCCGACGACGACAGCCAAGGCATCCAGCCGGCCGGCAGACGGGCGCCCGGCTCCGGCGGACGGGACCGCGGCACGCCGGTCGGTACTACGTGCACGGCATGGTCCGGCGCCCGCGCCAGCAGGGTCGCCGCGAGGTTGCGACGCAGCCACCCGAACGGCAGCCGCCGCCACCGGGAACCATTCTGCGCGCGGCCGACCACGATCCGGGTGATGTTGCGCGCCCGTGCCAGCTCCAGCGCGATGCCGACGACTCCGTCCTGCGCCGTGCGCGCCGCGCGGATCTCGGTTTCGGCGCCGAGCTCCGTCGCCAGGCCCATGATGCGCGCGATACGCGCCGCGTCCGCCGGCGCCTCGCCCGCGAGCTCGACGTGCAGCACCAGCCAGGGCGCGTGTAGGGCGTCGGCCAGCCGCTTGGCCTCGCGCAGCACGGTTTCGGCGTTCTCGGGCTCGACCAGGGCCAGCACCCGGTCGCCGGCGGGCCAGGGGCCGGCAATGGCGTTGGAGCGCATGTAGTCGAGCAGCCCGGCATCGACGTGCTCCGCGGCGCGTCGCAGCGCGATCTCGCGCAGCGCCTGCAGGTTGCCTTCGCGGAAGAAGCCGTCCAGCGCGCGCGCCGCCACGTCCGGACGGTAGATGCGGCCCTGGGTCAGCCGGATGCGCAGGTCGGCCGGCGACAGGTCGATCAGCTCGATCTCGTCGGCCAGCTCCAGCACGTGGTCGGGCAGGGTTTCCGTCACCCGGACCCCGGTGATGCGCAGCACCGCGTCGTTCAGACTTTCCAGGTGCTGGATGTTGAGCGTGGTCCAGACCGGGATGCCGGCGGCGAGCAGCTCGGCGACGTCCTCCCAGCGCCTTCCGTGCCGGCTGCCGGGGGCGTTGGAGTGCGCGAGCTCGTCGACCAGGAGCAGGGACGGGCGCCGCGACAGCGCCTCGTCCAGGTCGAACTCTTCCAGGGTCTGGCCGCGATACTCGATGCGCAGCCGCGGCATCACCGGAAGGTTGCCGAGCTGCGCCTCGGTCTCGGCGCGGCCGTGGGTCTCGATCAGGCCGGCCAGGATGCCGTGCCTGCCCTCGCCGAGGAGGCGGCGCGCCTGGGCCAGCATCTCGCAGGTCTTGCCGACGCCGGGTGCGGCGCCGAGAAAGATCTTCAGCGGCGCGCGGGCGGCCTTCGCCCCGGCGGCAAGCAGCGCGTCCGGATCGGGACGCTTCCGCTCGGTCCGCATCAGCGCGCGCTCCGGTCCCGCCCGGAGCGTGCCGGGGGGCATGATGGAGCGCATGACGCGGGGCATGATCGTTTGATCACGTCCTGCTTTTGCGGGCCGGGGCGTGGTCGTCCGGTCATGCCCCGCTTCGCCATGTCCTGGCCGTGCGCAACGCGATCCTCTCCTGTTCCGGCCGGGCCACGCTTATCGGCTGGTCGTGTGGACCCCGGTGCTGGTGTCGCCGTCCGCGGGCAGGGAGTCGAGGGCGAGGTTCAGGCGAAGCACGTTGACGCGCGGCTCGCCGAACAGGCCGAGCACCCGGCCCTGCGTGTGCGATGCCAGAAGCTGGCGGACCACGTCCGCCTGAAGGTGGCGCGCGGCGGCGACGCGGTTCGCCTGCAGGACGGCGTAGGCGGGCGAGATGTCCGGATCGAGCCCCGAGCCGGAGCTGGTCACCGCGTCCATCGGGATGCCGCCGGATGCGGCACCCTGCTTCTCGAGGGTGGCCACGTCGCCCGCGACCCGGTCGTGCAGCGCCTTGGAGGTGGGTGCCAGGTTGGAGGCGGAAGAGTTGCTGCCGTCATAGGGGGTCGGCACCGTCTTGGTGGGGTCCTTCGGATCGGTGCCGGAGATCGCGGACTCGCGGCCGTGGAAGTAGCGATCGACGGTGAAGTTCTGGCCGATCAGGACGGAGCCGACCGGCTGGCCGTTGCGTTCGACCAAGCTGCCGGTGGCGGGGCCGGGAAACACCACTGCGCCCAGGCCGACGAAGCCGAGCGGGAACAGCAGCCCGAGCAGCAGGGTGAACAGGACGACAAGGGATAATGCCGGACGCAGATGCGAGATCATGACCTGATCCTCAGGCGAAGACGTGGAGGGCGGTGAGCGCCATGTCGATGATCTTGATGCCGGCGAACGGCACCACGATGCCGCCGATGCCGTAGAGGGCCAAGTTTCGACGCAGCAACGAGGCGGCGCTGATCGCCTTGAAGTCGACGCCCTTCAGCGCCAGCGGCACCAGGGCGATGATCACCAGGGCGTTGAAGATCACCGCGGACAGGATGGCGCTCTGCGGCGTCGACAGACGCATGACGTTGAGCGCCGACAGGCCGGGATAGGCGACCACGAAGATCGCCGGCAGGATCGCGAAGTACTTGGCGATGTCGTTGGCGATGGAGAAGGTGGTGAGCGCGCCGCGGGTGATCAGCAACTGCTTGCCGATCTCGACGATCTCGATCAGCTTGGTGGGATCGCTGTCGAGGTCGACCATGTTGGCGGCTTCCCGGGCCGCCTGGGTGCCGGTCTGCATCGCGACGCCCACGTCTGCCTGTGCCAGCGCCGGCGCGTCGTTGGTGCCGTCGCCGCACATCGCCACCAGCCGGCCTTCCGCCTGGGCGGCGCGTATGTAGCCGAGCTTGTCCTGCGGGGTGGCCTCGGCGATGAAGTCGTCGACGCCCGCTTCGGTGGCGATCGCCGCCGCGGTGACGCGGTTGTCGCCGGTCACCATGACGGTGCGTATGCCCATGCGGCGCAGGGCTGCGAAGCGGTCGCGTATGCCCGGCTTGACCACGTCCTTGAGCTCGATCACGCCGAGCAGGCGGTTGTCCTCGGCCACCGCGAGCGGGGTTCCGCCGGAGCGTGCGATCCGCTCCACCGCCGCGGTGAAGGCCTGGGGTGGCCTTTCCTCGCCCACCGCCTTGAGCAGCGAGTCGACCGCGCCCTTGCGCCAGTTGCGGCCGCCGGCGTCGAGGCCGGATAGCCGCGTGTTGGCCGAGAACGGTACCGGCACGGCGCCGTCCGGCGCCACCGACACGATGCCGAACCGGTCGCGAGCGAGGGCGTGGATCGAGCGTCCCTCGGGCGTCTCGTCGCCCACCGAGGCCATTGCGGCGGCCTCGGCGACGCGCTGCTCGTCCACCCCCGGTATGCCGCTGAAGCTCGCGGCCATGCGGTTGCCGAAGGTGATGGTGCCGGTCTTGTCCAGCAGCAGGGTGTCGACGTCGCCGGCGGCTTCCACCGCGCGGCCGGAGGTGGCGACCACGTTGAAGCGCACCAGCCGGTCCATGCCGGCGATGCCGATCGCGGACAGCAGGCCGCCGATGGTGGTGGGGATCAGCGTCACCAACAGGGCCGCCAGCACCGGCACCGACAGGATCGTTGCGGAATAATGCGCGAAGCCGACCAGGGTCGCCACCGCGATCAGGAAGATGATGGTGAGCCCTGCCAGCAGGATGTCGAGCGCGATCTCGTTCGGGGTCTTGGAGCGCGAGGCGCCTTCCACCAGCGCGATCATGCGGTCGATGAAGGTGTGGCCGGGCTCGGCGGTGATTCGCACCAGCAGGCTGTCCGACACCACCTGCGTGCCGCCGGTGACGGCGGAGCGGTCGCCGCCCGCTTCGCGGATCACGGGAGCGGATTCGCCGGTGATGGCGCTCTCGTTGATGGAGGCGATGCCCTGGATGATCTCGCCGTCGAGCGGGATCAGGTCGCCGGTTTCCACCAGCACCACGTCGCCGACGCGCAGGTCGGTCGAGGACACGGTGCCGTAGAGGGCGGGATCGGCCGGGTTGGGCACCCGCTTGGCGATCATCTCGTTGCGTGCGCGGCGCAGGCTTTCGGCACGGGCGCGGCCGCGGCCCTCTGCCATCGCTTCGGCGAAGGTCGCGAACAGCACCGTCAGCCACAGCCACACGGCGATCGCCAGCGCGAAGAACTGGTGCGGCGGGTGGGTGAACAGGTCACGCAGCCCAAGGATCGTAGTCAGGATCGCGACCACCTCGGTCACGAAGATCACCGGGTTGCGCATCAATTGGCGCGGGTTGAGCTTGACGACGGAGTCCCGTGCTGCACGCAGCGCGATCCGGCGGTCGAACAAGGCGAGCGCCGGAGCGCTCTCGCCGGAGTTTGAGGTCGTGGCGGACATCGTCTGGCCCTCAGTACGTGGTGCCGGTGTGAAGCACGACATGTTCAGCGATTGGTCCGAGAGCATCGGCCGGCAGAAACTGCAGCCCGCCCAGGATGACGATCACGCCGACAAGCAGGCCCACGAACAGCAGGCCGGTGGTGGGAAAGGTGCCGGCGGTCATGCGGAGCTTCGGCTTGGCGGCGAGGGAGCCCGCGATGGCCAGGATCGGCACCATCACCGCGAACCGGCCGA
>CAXSHC010000016.1:0-7479 GCA_964236745.1 uncultured Acetobacteraceae bacterium | reverse complement strand
CGTTGTTCTCGGTGGCGGATGTCCAGGCGTAGAGCATCGCGGTCAGCCCATGCGGACCGGCGTTGGACAGCGCGGCCAGCCCGGCCGGCAGGACCAGGGACAGCCCGGCGCCGCACAGGATCCACAGCGTCAGGATCAGCAGCGCCAGCATGGCGAGCTTGATCTCGCGCGCCTGCACCTTCTTGCCGAGGTATTCCGGCGTGCGCCCGACCATCAGGCCGGCGACGAACACCGACAACAGCGCGAACACGATGATGAAGTAGAAGCCTGAGCCGATACCACCGGGAGTCACCTCGCCCAGCTGCATCAGGAACAACGGCACCAGCCCGCCCAGCGGGGTGAAGCTGTCGACAGCCGACGCCACGGCGCCGGTCGAGGTGCCGGTCGCGCCAACGTTGAGCAGGGCGGACAGGGCGGTGCCGAACCGGACTTCCTTGCCTTCCAGGTTGCCCTGTGCCTGGTTCACGCCGAGCGCGTGCAGGATGGGATTGCCTGCCGACTCGGCGGCGTAGGCCAGGATCATGCCGAGGCCGAGGATGCCCACCATCGTCACCAGCAGCGCGCGGCCCTGGGCCGGCTCGCGGACCAGGCGGCCGAAGGTGACGGGCAGGGCGAACGGGATCAGCAGCAGCATAAAGGTTTCGAGGCCGCAGGTCAGCGCGGTCGGGTTCTCGAACGGGTGCGCGCTGTTGGCATTGAAGAAGCCACCACCGTTGGTGCCGAGCTCCTTGATCGCTTCCTGGAACGCCACAGGCCCCAGCGCGATCACCTGATGCGCGCCTTCCAGCGTGGTGATGGTGGCAAACGCGTGCAGCGTGTCCGGCACGCCGCTCGCCATCAGCAGGATCGTGAACACGCAGGCGAGCGGCAGCAGCACGTAGAGCGTGGCGCGGGTGAGGTCGGTCCAGAAGTTGCCGAGCGTCTGCACGCCGCCGGCGGCGAAGGCGCGCATCACGGCGACCGCCACCGCGATTCCGGAGGCGGCGGACAGGAAGTTGTGTACCGTCAGGCCGAACATCTGCGCGCCGTTCGACACGCCGCTTTCGGGCACGTAGGCCTGCCAGTTGGTGTTGGTGACGAACGAGACCGCGGTGTTGAACGCGATTGCCGGCGGCATGCCCGCGATGCCCTGCGGGTTGAACGGCAGAAAGAACTGCAGCCGCAGGATCAGGTAGAGCAGCGCGAAGTGGATGGCGTTCAGCAACAGGAGCGCCGTCGTGTAGCCGCGCCAGCCCATGCCGCGCGTCGGGTTGATCCCGCACGCCGCGTAGAGCGTGCGCTCGACCGGCGCCAGCAGCGGCGTGAGGAGGGAGCGCCCGCCTTCCATGATGGTGGCGAGGTAGCGTCCGACGGGGAACGCGGCCGCGACAACAAGTGCCAGGACGATCAGGATTTCGGCCAGGCCGAGGATGGTCATGATCGGCGCTCCCTCAGAAGTCTTCGGGGCGGATCAGCGCCCAGCCGAGATACACCAGCAGGCCGATCGACACGCCGGCGCCCAGAATCAGGTCGATGCTCATCCCCTAGATCCTGCCGCACAACCACGCGTAGCCGTCCATCAGGAGGATGGCTCCGGCCCCGAGGACCAGAAGGAAGATGTCGAACATGGAGCGCCCCTTCGCGTGGTAGTCCGGCATAGGCCGGTGACTCGTAAAGGAAACATTCGCAATTATGCGAGACGAATAAGAGCCGCATAAAGATGGCGCAACCGCAGTTGCGACCGGCTTTGCGCCTGTATCCTGTCGGGATCCCGGCTCAGAAGCCGAGGATTACGTCCGCGGCGAGGGTGAGGCTTCCGGTTTCGGTGCCGGCCTCGAAAGGGTGTCCGCCCGAGAACGACTTGTCCCAGCGCAGCTCGGGCCGGAACGCCAGCAGGGCGACATGGGGGATCGCGGGCTTGTAGCTTACGCCCCAGGTCCACTCGCTGTAGGTTTCGCGACCGGCGGAGAACGAGCCGTTGGGCAGGCCGTTCAGCGCCCGCACCGGATCGAGGTTGCCGGGATAGCCGTCGACGAAGAAGCCGGCGTTGTCGCGGTATATCTCGCCGCGGAAGTTGGCGGTCAGCATGGGCGTCACCGCATAGGACGCGTAGCCAGCGGCGCCATAGCTGTCGGCGCCGACGCTGTCGTCGTGCTGCCATTGCGCTTCGGCGACAAGCGTGAGCTTCGGGGTCGCCTTGTATGTGGCGACGACATCAGCTTCGTAGCGCTTGTCGTTGTTGGCGGCGTGGCCGAGCGCGTTGGTGGCGTCCTCTGGGCCGAGATGCAGCAGGGCGAGGATCGTGAGCTTGCCGCCGGCGATGTTGTTGAGCCCGACGCCGAACAGCCCGGCCGGCTCGGCATTGTTGTCGCCGCCGTCGAAGCTGGTGCTTTCCCCGGTGTCGAGCTGGCCGTAGACGTCCAGCTTCGGGTTGACGTGCACGATCGCCTGCAGCCCGGTGTGCTGGAACGGGCCGAAGTTGAACAGGTAGGAGTGCGAATAGAACGGGTTGGTGCTGGGGTCGATCGTTTCGTAGCCGATCGGGGTGACGAACTGGCCGAGCTTGAGATCGGTGCCGCCCTTGCCCAGCCACGGCGTGTGCAGCAGCAGGTCGGCCTGCAGCACGGTGAACTGGTTGCGATCGGCGGTGAGGAAGTTGAACTCGCCGAGGTAGTGGGTGTAACGCACGTCCGAGCCGTAGCTCGCCTGCAGGATGAAGCCGAGATCGTAGCCCGTGGCCGAGCTGTCGATCGGGCGGGTGGCGGTGAGCTGGATCTGGTTCAGCAGCACCGTGTTTGCCTTGTCGTCGAACAGGCGGCCGTAGTTCAGTCCGTCGGCCGGACGGTCGAAGTTGCCGGTGATGCCGGCATCCAGCTGGGCGCCATAGGTGATGCTGCTTTCCCAGTTCTTGGGAGCCGCGGGCAGGGCGGGAGCGGTTTGTGCTTGTGCGGCGGCGGCGCACGTCACGAGGACGGATGCGCCCGCCATGGCACGACGCGCAGCGGAACGGCGTCGCGCGGACCGTGTCTGGTCGCGGAACAGGACAAAGGGTTTGTGGATCAAGGCTCAACATCCAGGCTGCATCGGCGTGACCAGCGCGCACCGGACGACTGGCGCGGGACCGGAATCGTCGCCCCATAGGCCGCATGCCGGCATAAGATCGCGATCGGGAAATGCGTTGTTCGCGTAAAGGCGCCGTAAGGACGGCGACCTTTCGGCTGCCGCACGCGTCGGCCCTTGTGCCTTTAGCGGATGTTTATGACGGATGCCCGAAGCCGCATCGAATCCTTACGCTTGGTTGTCGCATAGATGCCGCTTCCGGCAGCGGTTCAGGGCACCGGGGGAGAAGGTCGACCATGAATGAAACGCTTCGCGATCGTCGTCTGCGCTACGTCCGGACGATCCTGCAATCCCGCCGCAGCACGGTGGCGCTGCTTGGCGAGAATGCGGCACTCGAGGGGCTGCGCGTGCTGGTGCTCGGAACCGCGGCGGCCGACACGCTGTGCGCGCTGATGCACACGGAATGCCGCAAGGCCGAGGCCCGGCTGCCGGACGCGCATGTCGAGGCGCGCGCCGCCGACCTGGTGCTGGTCCCGCACGTGACGCTGGTCACGATCAACCAGGTGATCGGCCAGGCAGTCCGGTCCCTGGACCATTACGGCCGGATCGTCATCGCGGTGCCGTTGAACCAGCGCGACTTCGTCGACGTGACGATCGGGACGCTGCTCCGGTCGGGGTTCGAGATGCCGCATCTCCGTTCGGAGGGTGGCCAAGCCACCATCCACGCCCTGCGCGGGGAGATCAGGAGTCGGGCCTGAGAGCAGGATCGACCGGGCTGGCTGCAGAGGCGGGGCGGCGTGCCTGTTCCTGCCGACCGGTCGCGCGATGCGGGCGGGAAACTCCTGCCGTCGCGCCGACCAGGATGGCGGCGAGCCCGGCGAACAGGGTGATCGCGCGCCAAATTGGGGCGAGGCCGAGGTGCTGCAACACCAGCGATAGCGCCAGCCAGGCCACCGTGGGCACGGATAGGCGCCAATCGTCGAAGAACAGGCGGCAGGCCTTGTGCAGGGGCCACCAGTTCTGGCGGTTGGTGCTCATGCGGCTTCGCCCGGCAATGGCGCTGGTGCGGCTTTGCCCGGCAACGGCGCTGATGCCTGCGGCCGCGGCCAGGGCGAAGCCCGCCAGCAGGGCCAGCAGCGACCAGTCGCCGCCGGGCCAGGGCAGCGCCTCGCCCTCGCCCTCGCCCAGCCAGAACGTTCCCAGGGCGCACAAGCAGATGCCGATGCCGAGCTTGAGCGGGTTGTCTGGGATGGACGCGATCGGCCGGCGCAGCAGCACGCCGAGCAGGCAGACCAGGAACAGCGCCGCGGCGGCGCCGATCATCGCGGGGGCCATGGCGCCGGGTGCGGCGGCGCCGGTGGCGAGCACGATGAAGATCGCTTCCACGCCCTCGACCACCGTGACGCGGAAGGTGGTGCCGAGCGCGTCCCGGTCCCAAAGGGTGCGGCGTGGACCGGACGCGGACGCGGCCTGCTGGCGCCCAAAGGCGACGCGCTCGTCGCGAAGCGGGATCACGCCGGCGGAGCGGAGCATCGCCTTGCGCAGCCAGCGCATGCCGAACAACAGGGTCAGGCCCCCGAGTGCTATCCGCAGAGGCTGCAGCGGGATGCGGGTGATGCCGCTGCCGAGCCCGGCCAGAAGCAGGAGCAGGACGCCGATGGCCAAGGCCGCACCACCCAGCGCGCCGCGCCAGCCCCGGGTGGTGCCGACCGCCAGCACGATCGTCAGCGCCTCGATGAACTCCACAAGGGTTCCGGCAAAGGCGGTGTAGAGGGCGGGTGCGGAGGAAAGCCAGCTCATCGAACTGCTCCTAGGACCAACCGGTCGTATGGGCCAGCGGCAGCAGGAGCCGCCTGACTTGGTTGACCCGTCGGGATCCGGCGGCGATGCCCGACACGGGTTCGGCAGCGGGAATATCGCCGGTCCGGAGATGTCGGTTCGCAGGCGGCTGCCCTGGATGGAGGCCGCCATGCGCAACTTGTCGGGGTGGAAGACCTCCTTTGCGTCGAAACGTCACGAAAGCGTCTCGCTCCGTTGTGGCCGTGGGCTGGTAGACTGATGCTCAAACCGGGCCTCGGCAGGAGGCTTGGAATTCTGGCTGTGAGGCACGATCTCGTCGGGCTGTCGCATGACGAGGCGGATGGCTTCCAACGATGCGGGTGCTGCTGGCCGAGGACCATGACGAGCTGCGGGAGATGCTGCAGTCCCACCTGCGGCAGGCGGGGTTCGCGGCGGATGCGGTGTCGGGTGGCGAGGACGTGCTGGCCGCGGTGGCGGCGGCGGACTACGACGTCGTGATCCTCGATCTCGGGCTGCCCGACCTGGACGGCGTGGAGGTGCTCAAGCGTTTGCGCGCGGGTGCGGCGGCAACCGTGCCGATCCTGGTGCTGACGGCGCGACGATCAGTCGGCGACCGGGTGGAGGGGCTGGATGCGGGCGCGGACGACTACCTGTCCAAGCCGTTCGACATGCTGGAGCTGGATGCGAGGCTGCGCTCGATCATCCGCCGCACCGGCCGCCGTCCGGACCCCGTGCTGCGCTTCGGCGACCTGTGCTTCGACCCGTCGTCGCGCGAAGCCCGGGTGGGCAATGCGATCCTGGCGCTGACGCGTCGCGAAACCGCGCTGCTGGAGGAGCTGGTGCGCGGTGCCGGGCACACCCTGGTGCGCGACGCGCTGGCGGACCGGCTCTATGGCTTCGACGACGTGTTCACCGGCAACGCGCTGGAAGCCACGGTGTCGCGCCTGCGACGGCGCCTGGCGCTGGCGGGCTGCGGCGTCGCGGTCGAAACGGTTCGCGGCATCGGCTACCGGCTGGTGCCGGCGCCGGGCTCCGCCGTGTGAGGCCTTGCGTCAGGCCGGGACGCAGCCTGCGCGGCCGGCTCACCGGGTCGATGGGGCTTATCCTGTGCGGCGGCCTCGCGGCGGTGGCGGCGCTGCATGAGCTGGGGGAGGACGGTGGCCCCGGCGGCCGGCTCGGCCGGCTGCTGCTGGGCGACGAGTTGCCGGAACCCTGGCAGGACCTGGGGGTGCTGCTGCCATTCGGCGGCCTGATCCTGCTTCTGGTCGGGATCGTCTGCCGGTGGAGCCTGCGTCCGTTGGTCCGGGCCTCCGCCGAGGCGGCGCGCGTGGGCCCCCTCGACCCGGACAGGCGCATCGACATGGCGGGGCTGCCGGACGAGCTGTTGCCGCTGGTGGCGGCGATGAACGCAGCGCTGGACCGGCTCGCCACCGCCTACCAGGTCGAGAAACGCTTCACCAGCAACGCGGCGCACGAGCTGCGCACGCCGCTGGCGACCCTGAGCCTGCGCCTGCAGCGGACCCGGCACGACGGCGTGCCGATCGACTGGCCGGCGCTGGACCGCGACATCGCCGCCATGAGCGCCCTGGTCGACAGGCTGCTGGACCTCGCGCGCCGGCAGGATGCGGGAACGGATGCGGCTGGCGCGGCACCGGTGAACTTCTGCCGCATCGTCCGCGAGGCCGCGGCCCAGATGGTGCCGCTGGTCGAGGCGGCGGGGCGCGAACTGGCCGTGGACCTGCCGGACTGCCTTCTCGTGCGTGGCGACGCCGTCGACCTGCAGGACATGGTGCGCAACCTGATCGAGAACGCGTTGCGGCACGGCACCGGACGGATCGACCTCCAGGGCTGCGCTGTGGCCGGGACGAAAGGCAGCGTCCGGCTCGACGTCGCCGACGAGGGAGCCGGCGTGGCGCCGGAGCTGCGCCACAGCGTGTTCGAGCGGTTCCGCAAAGGACGGCAGGCGGGAGCCGGCAGCGGGCTGGGGCTGGCGATCGTGCAGGAGGTGGTGCGTCGGCACCGCGGCACGGTGGGCTTCGTCGCGGGAGCGCGCTGCGTGGTCCGGGTGGCGCTGCCGGACGCTTCGACCGGATCGCCCAGGTAGTCGTAAGGCGTAGCCGGTCTGGCCTCGGCGTCTCGGTAATGGGGTTCATCGGAACGTCACGAGACTCGTTCCGTCCAGCCTTTAAACACCGGCGTCAGCTTCTTGTCAGGATCAGGCATGCGGACGCGCGGTCATCGCTCGATATCGTTTCTCGGAGCTGCAACATTTTTGCTCCCGTTCGTCATCACGCCTTCTGCGCTGGCCCAGAATAGCGTGCCTGTCCAAGGCAGCGCGCCGGTTGGAGGTGGTGCGCCGCCCGAGTCGATCCAGGTGACCGGGCAGTCGTTCCCGGGCACTGCGACGCAGCAGGCGCCGCAGGCGGCGTCGCTGGACCAGACGGAGCCGACCTCGACGATCGGAGCGCACTTCATCGCCGAGAACGTGCCGGAAACCTCGAACTACGACGACATCATCCGCCTGACGCCGAGCGCCATGGACATCGATCCGAACGGGCCCGGGCTGCAACAGGATTTCGGGCAAAGCATACGCGGCCTGCAATACACCCAGTTCAGCGTGCTGTTCGACGGGGTGCAGGT
>CAXSHC010000015.1:18349-20502 GCA_964236745.1 uncultured Acetobacteraceae bacterium | reverse complement strand
CCGCCGGGGACGGAAGTCCATTCCCGATCCCCGGGCCAAACCGGGCGCGGCCAAACCGGGCACTGCCAAACTAGGCACTGCCAAACCAGGCAAGGCGAGACCGGCACGGCAGGACTGGGCACGGCAAGACCGGGCACGGCCAAACCGGGCGCAACGGGGGCGGGCGATGACGGGCATCAAGGCGTTCGACCTGTCCGGCCGGCTGGCGCTGGTGACCGGATCGAGCCAGGGCATCGGCTTCGCGCTCGCGCAAGGGTTGGCGGCGGCGGGTGCCCGCATCGTGCTGAACGGACGCAGCGCCGAACGCCTGGCACAGGCGGCGGAAGCGATCGGTGACGCGGCGTGCTCCCCGGTGGGCGGGCTCGGCGTGTTCGACGTCACCGACCCGGACGCGGTGGAAGCGGGGATCGAGCGCATCGAGCGCGAAGCGGGCCCGATCGACATCCTGGTCAACAACGCCGGCATACAGCGTCGCATGGCGCTGGAAGAGTTCCCGGTGGACACCTGGCGCGAGGTGATGCGCACCAACCTCGACAGCGTGTTCTTTGTCGGCCAGGCGGCGGCGAAACGCATGATCGGACGCGGGCGCGGCAAGATCATCAACATCGCCAGCCTGCAGAGCGAGGCGGCCCGGCCGACCATCGCGCCCTACACCGCGTCCAAGGGGGCGGTGAAGATGCTGACGCGCGGCATGTGCGCGGACTGGGCGCGTCACGGCCTGCAGGTCAACGCGATCGGCCCCGGCTACTTCGAGACCGAGCTCAACCGGCCCTTGCGCGAGGACCCGGTGTTCGACGCGTGGCTGTGCCGACGCACCCCCGCCGGGCGTTGGGGCAGGGTGGAAGAGCTCGCCGGCGCCGCGGTGTTCCTGGCCTCGGCTGCGTCGGACTTCGTCAACGGCCAGGTCATCTACGTCGACGGCGGCGTGCTGTCGGTCTTGTGAGGGATTGAATGACATGAGCGTCCGGCTGCTGCAGCTTTGCCCGGTGCTTCCCGCGACGCAGGCGGTGCTCGACGCCACCTTCGACGTCGCCCGCTTGCCGGAGCCGGCGGAGCGCGAGGCATGGCTGTCGCGGCACGGCGCCGAGGTGCGCGCGGTGGTGACGGGCGGCCATCTCGGCATCGAGACAACACTCGCGGAGCGGCTGCCGTCGCTTGGCATCGTCGCCATCAACGGCGTCGGCTACGACCGCGTCGACCTTCCGGCGATGCAGCGCCTCGGCGTGCGGGTCAGCAACACCCCCGACGTGCTCACCGACGACGTGGCAGACCTCGCGATCGCGCTGATGCTGAACGTGATGCGTGGCCTGCCTGCGGCGGAGCGCCACGTGCGCGACGGCCTGTGGCCCGGCGCGCAGCCGGCCCTGGCGCGACGCGCATCCGGCCTGCGCTACGGCATCGTCGGGCTGGGCCGGATCGGCCAGGCGATAGCGCTTCGGTTGTCCGGCTTCGGCGGCTCCATCGCCTACACGGGCCCGAACCGCAAGGAAACGCCGCACCAGTACCACGACGACATCCTGGCACTCGCCGCCGCGTCCGACGTGCTGTTCGTGGCCACCGCGGCCTCCGTTGCCACGCGCAGCCTGGTCGACCGCGCGGTGCTGGACGCGCTGGGACCGCAGGGCGTGCTGGTGAACGTGGCGCGCGGCTCGGTGGTCGACGAGCCGGCCATGGTCGAGGCGCTGGTGGAAGGCCGTCTGGGTGCCGCCGGGCTCGACGTGTTCGCCGACGAGCCGCACGTGCCGGCTCCGCTGTTGTCGCTTCCTAACGTATCCCTGGCGCCGCATGTCGGCAGCGCCACGCACGAGACCCGCCTGGCGATGGGCAACCTCATGCTGGCGAACCTCCAGGCATTCTTCAACAACGCGCCGTTGCCGACGCCGGTGGTGTGACCGCGCCGGCTGAAACGCTTCGACGCCATCGCGGCCAGGAACGCGAGCCCGGCGTCCCGCGCGTGCCCGAATAAACCGCCACGTGGGTTGGCTGGGAGGAAACGCCGGAACAGCGGGATTGGGCGTCCGAAACAGGACGATACCGGAATTTTGCCCCCCTTCGCCGGACCCGCCGGCACAACGTTGCGCCCCATGTTTGAGCCCCCGCGCGACGCCTGCGCTTCCCGCTGCCAGTTCTGCTGCGAGGCCGGAACCAATGGG
>CAXSHC010000015.1:2247-18339 GCA_964236745.1 uncultured Acetobacteraceae bacterium | reverse complement strand
AGCGGGCCCCCGACATTACCCAGACAATTGGGCGTCAAGTCGCGCAACCGACGATCCAGGCTCCTCGAGGAGTTGTTCATGGCCGTGATCGCCGCTGCCCCGTCTGGAACAGGGAGTGGAACGGTCGGATCTTTCGCCGCCGGCGGCTTCAACGACATCGTGCGGATGGAGCAGGTCCAGAAGTACTTCGGCGCGGTGCACGCGCTGCGCGACATCAACCTTCGCATCGGCCGCAACGAGATCGTCGGGCTGGTCGGCGATAACGGGGCCGGCAAGTCCACCCTGATCAAGACCATGACCGGCGTCCACGCGCCCAGCTCCGGACAGATCTTCGTCCGCGACAAGCTGGTGGACCTGTCCAACTATTCGGTGGCGATGGCGCACGACCTGTCGATCGAGACCGTGTACCAGGACAAGTCGCTCGGCGAGAAGCAGCCGCTGTGGCGCAACTTCTTTGTCGGGCGCCAGATCACCAACCGTCTCGGCTTTATCGATGTGAAGAAGCAGAAGGCGATCGCGCGGCAGATCCTGGAGGACACGATCGGCTTCCGCGGCGTCGGCATCGGGGTGGACGCCACGGTGGCAAACCTGTCGGGCGGCGAGCGCCAGGGCATCGCGATCGGGCGCGCGATGCACTTCAACGCCGACCTGATCGTGCTCGATGAGCCGACGGCAGCACTCGCGGTGAAGGAGGTACGCAAGGTCCTCGACTTCGTGCGCCTGATCAAGTCGTCGGGCCGCGCCTGCGTGTATATCGAGCACAACCTGGCGCACGTGCACGAGGTGGCCGACCGGCTGGTGGTGCTGGACCGCGGCGCGATCGTCGCCGACATCCGGCCTCGCGACATGACGGTGCCGGAACTGACCGAGTATCTGATCGACCTGCAGAAAAGCGAGCACTGATGCCGCGCCCGCAACCCCCCAGCCTGTTCAGCCGGATCGAGGGGCTGCCGATCATCATCGTGTTCGCGCTGATGCTGGCACTGTTCATGGCGATGGCGCCGCTCGTGTTCCTGGCGCCCAACATCTACATGACATTCCTGTCGACGCTTCCGCCGCTGATGGTGCTGGCGGCAGGCCTCACCTTCGTGATCGCGGCGGGCGAGATCGACCTGAGTTTCCCGTCGATCATCGCGTTCTCCGGCTTCGTGTTCGCGGTGCTGTTCAAGCAGTACGACCTGGGCTGGTTCGCAGCACTCGCCGCCGTGCTGTCGGGCAGCCTCGTCGGCTGGATCAACGGCCTGCTGATCGCGCGCGTCGGCATCCCGTCCTTCATCGCCACCCTCGGCACCCAATTCTTCTGGGCGGGAATGGCCACGGTGCTGTCGGGCGGACGCTCCTACGCGCTTCGCGGCGTGGAAAACAGTTTCGTGTGGCGGGTGCTGGACGGCCGGCTCGGCGGCAACGACCCGCTGCGCTGGTACACCCAGGTGTCGATGGAGGCGGTCTGGACCGCCGCCCTGGTGGCGCTGCTGTGGTTCGTACTGAACCGCCACCGCTTCGGCGAGCACGTGCTGTTCCTCGGCGACAGCAACGACGTCGCGCGCGTGGTCGGCATCCCGGTCGCGCGCGAGAAGATCCGGCTGTTCACGCTGATGGGCACCTGCGGCGGGGTAGCGGCGGTGATGCTGACGCTGGAAAACCGCAACTACTTCGGCGACCAGGGCTCCGGCTACCTGTTGACCGCGATCGCCGCCGTGCTGATCGGCGGCACCTCCATCCTGGGCGGCCGGGCCACGATCGTCGGCACCATCTTCGGCGCGCTCATCATGGGCATGCTGGAAGCCGGACTGGTCGCGTCCGGCCTGACCGGCGCCTGGGTGCGCACGGTGCAGGGGCTGATCTTCCTGCTGGCGATCGTGTTCTACCTGCTGGCGGACGAGCCGGCGCGGCGGCACGCCCTGCTCGGGCGGTTCCGCCTTCCGCGCGACCGTGGCGACCGGACGCGCCGTCCGGGACCCGGCAAGCTGGACGCTTCCAGCCCGCCAAGCTGACGCTTCAACCAAGAAAACGCTTGGAGGACAACATGATGTTCAGGAATGCCGTGCTCGCAGGCGCTGCGATGCTCGCAGGCGCGTGCGCGCTGTCGGCACCCGGTTTCGCCGCCGGGCTGCCCGGCAGCGGCATCACCATCTACATGCAGATGGGCGGCAATGCCGGCGACGGCTCGACGCTGGCTCGCACCAACGGTGCCGAGGCCGCCGCCCACGCGCTGGGCGTCGCCAAGCTGAACGAGCAGTACTCCGGCTGGGCGCCGGAAACCATGATCAGCCAGTTCAAGCAGGCGCTCGCCGCCCGCCCGTCCTGCATCGTGATCATGGGTCATCCGGGCGCCGACGCGTTCCACGACCTGGTCAAGCAGGCCACCAGCCAGGGGATCGTCGTCACCGACGGCAACTCGCCGCTGACGGCGCTGCAGCAGGAGTTCGGACCGCGCGGCTTCGGCTATGCCGGCGTCGACCTCTACCAGGGCGGCAGCCTCACCGCGCAGCAGATGATCAAGGCCGGCAACCTCAAGTCCGGCGACCAGGCGATGGTCTACGGCGTGTTCTCGCAGGCCGAGCGCGGCCAGTCCGAGAAGGGCTTGGCGGACACGCTTGAAAAGGCGGGCCTCAAGGTCGACCGGCTGGAAATCTCGCCGGAAGCCAATTCCGATCCGACCCTGGCGATCCCGATCCTCGCCGCCTACGTGCAGTCGCACCCGCAGCTCAAGGCGATCGGCACGCAGCACGGCGTGATGACCGGACAGATGGAGCAAGTGCTGAAGAAGGCTGGCAAGGCGCCGGGGCAGGTGACGGTGGGCGGCATCGACCTGGCGCCTGCGACGGTGGACGGACTGAAGTCGGGCTATGTCCAGGTGACGCTTGACCAGCTGCTCTACCTGCAGGGCTTCATGCCGGTGCTGCAATGCGTGATGTCGGCGCAATACAAGATGCCGGGCCTCACCTTGAACACCGGTGCCGGCGTGGTCACCAGCAGGACGATCGACACCGTCACCAAGCTGATCGACGCCGGCATCCGCTGAGCGCCGCCGAGCCCCCCGTCCTGGGTGTCTGGTCCTGCGTGCCATGGTCCTTGCGGTCCTGCACGGGTCTAGCCGCAGGACGTCGGCTCGAAGGAATGGCTTGACGCGAACGCGTCCATCCAGATGCGCAGCTCGTGCGGCGGGCACGGGCGGCCGATGCGGTACCCCTGGATCTCCACGCAGCCCAGCTCGCGAAGCAGCTCGATCTGGTGGTCGGTCTCGACCCCTTCGGCGGTGACGGCAGCGTCCAGGCTGTCGCACAGGCCGGCGATGGCGCGCACGATGGCGGCGGCTTCCGGCTTCACGCCCAGCTCCTGCACGAACGACTTGTCGATCTTGATCCGGGTGAACGGCAGGGTGCGCAGGAAGCTTAGCGACGAGTAGCCGGTGCCGAAATCGTCCAGCGCGATGCTGATGCCCAGCGCCCTGAGCTGTTCGAGCATGGACGTTGCCGCCGCCACGTCGGCGATCATCGCCGTTTCCGTCACCTCGAGCTCCAGCCGGGCCGGCTTCAACCCGGTTTCCACCAGGATCCCCACGATCCTCTGCACCAGGTCCGGCAGGTGGAACTGCGACGGCGACAGGTTGACCGCGACCTTCATCGCTTCCGGCCATCCCGTCGCCTCGCGGCAGGCGGCGCGCAGCACCCAGTCGCCGATCTCGGGCATCAGCCCGATCGTTTCGGCGAACGGGATGAAGTCGACCGGGGACACGTTGCCGCGCGTCGGCGACCGCCAGCGCAGCAGCGCCTCGCACGACGTGACCACGTCCCGCTCGATGTCGACCACCGGCTGGTAGTGCAGGACGAACTGCTCGGCTGCCAGCGCCAGATGCAGGTCGCGCTCCAGGTCATCCAGTGGATGATCCGCTTCTTCCGGTCCGGTTACGGGCATCGACCTGGAGCCGCGCCGTCGATCCATTGTGGACGTGGCCGCTTCCTCCTGGAGCGATCCTTGGCCGGAGTCCGGCGCCTCCATCTCGATCCGGTTCCGGCCGTTCTCCTTGGCCTTGTAGAGGGCGATGTCCGCCCGGGCGACAAGCGTCACCGTGGTGTCGCTGGGCCGAAGAAAGGCGACGCCGCCGCTCGACGTGACGACGCGGCTCCCGTCGCCGAACTGGTAGGGCGGCTCGGAGATGGCGGACCGTATGGCGGCGACGCGTTCCATGACCAGATCCGGCGCTCCGGGAAGAACAACGAGGAACTCCTCGCCGCCATAGCGTCCGGCCGTTTCCCCCGCACCGATGATCGCGCCCAGCCTGCCGCCGAACGCCGCGAGCACCTTGTCGCCCGCCAAGTGGCCGAAGCGGTCGTTGATCGACTTGAAGTGGTCGATGTCGCAAAGAAGCACGGCAAGAACCGTTTCGTTTCGCGACGCCGTGCTGACCGCCTCGTCCAGCGCTCCCATGATCGCGCGCCGGTTCGGCAGGCCGGTGAGGACGTCGGACATGGCGAGCCGCTGCAGCTCGTTCCTCGCCTGCTCGATCTCCGCGGTGCGCGCGCCCACCATCTCCTCCAGGCGACGCTGGCGCCCGAGCAGCAGCCTCACCCGGCCCTGCCAGGCGCCGGCCAGGATCGCCGCCGCGAGGAGCGCGCACAGCCCGAAGAACCAGACCCGCCGCCACCAGGGTGCCCGGATGTGGAGGGTGAAGCCGACTGGGGCGGACACCTCGCCGTGCACGGTGTCGACCGCGACCAGCTCGAACCGGAACTCCCCGGCGGGCAGGCCGGCATAGCGGACGTCGTGCCCCATGGTGTCGTTCCAGCTGGTGTCCAGGCCGCGCAGCCGGTAGCGGAACGCGACGTTTCCCCGGGCGTAGTCGAGGTCCACGAAGCGGACCACCAGCGAGGCGGTACTCCCGTCGATCCGGATCGATGGCGACGGCGACAGGCTGCGGCGGCCGATCGAGAGCCCGGTGACGAGCGGATGCAGCGTGGTCGCCGATGACGGGCGCGCGGGATCGAGCAGGTGGCTCAGCCCGTGGCTGGTCCCGAACCACATCGAGTCGTCCCCGTCCTCGTACACCGACCACTGGTCCATGTCGTTGCTGATCAGGCCGTCCACCTTGTCGAACCGGCGCCAGGATTGCCCGTCGAACACGTCGATCCCGTGATCCGTGCCGACCCACATCCAGCCGCGACGGTCGCGGTGCAGGAACAGCACGTCGTTCGAGCCGAGCACGGACGCGGTGAGGGGGGAAAGCCGTCGCAGGCCGGTCGGGCCGGGATGGAACCGCAGCACGCCCTGGCTTTCGGTGAACACCCAAAGGTCGCCCTCGGGAGTGAAGGCCATGCCGCCGCTCTGCCCGTCCGGCAGGACGGCTGCCGCCACCAGGTCGAAGCGACCGGCCGCGTTGCGACGGAACAGCCCGTCCCTGGTGAGGGCCCAGACCGCGCCGGAAGGGTCGAGCACCACCTGGAACGCGACATGGGACAGCACGAGCTCGGGATGCACGGCTGGGGCAGGGGCGTCGGCATCGGTGATGAGGTAAAGGCCGCCTGCGGTGCATAGCCAGAGCCGGTCATCCCGATCCACCAGCGCCGTCGACACGTGGCTGGACACCGGAAACCGCTCCAGCTTGTTTCGGGCGCCGTCGAAGCGGGCAAGGGGCTGGTCGGGCGGGGCGGTCCACAGCCTGCCGTCCCGGCTCGCCTGCACGACGGCGCTTCCGCCAGGAATGCTGCGGGGGGCAATGCTGCGGGCAATGCTGCCTGGGGCGCCGCCTGGCCGGTTGTCGAGCGCCACCGTGTCGCCGAAGGTTGCGACCCAGAACTGCCCGTCGCGCAGCCGCGTCATCCCCCAGATCAGGTCGCTCGGCAGCCCGTCATCCGCCGTCCAGTGCTCCCAGTTGCCGAGGCCCACGCTCCGGAATGCGCCGTGGCCCATGCTGCCGACCCAGAGCGACTCCTCGCGGTCGAACATGAGCGCCTCGATGGGCGTCGCCGACAACCCGCCCTCGTGGTGCCCGTAGCTGCGCCACTGCGTGCCGTCCCAGTCGAGGAGGCCGTCGCCTCCCTGGGTCAGAATGCCGCCGCGGCGGTCGGCGACGAGATCCAGATAGCTCGGGATCCTGCCGTAGGACTGGCCGTGCCCGTCCGGGATCGTCACCACCTTGAACGACGCGTCGTGCGGTCCGCGCCAAGCGAGGCGCTCGACGCTGCGGACCCAGAGCGTGCCATCCGGTGTCCGGATCGCGGCGCGCCAGGCATCCGGAGGCAGCCCGGCGGCCGGGCCGTAGGAGGTGATCCGCCCGTCCTTCATGCGGCAGATCGCTTGTCCGCATCCGACCAGAAGCGCTGCGTCGGTATCCGCGACGACGAACCGGGCCTGCGATAGGTCGGGCGTCGCCGCCAGCGCGGCCTGGTCGAACAAGGGCAGGAACCGGCCCACGGTAAGCGGACCGACGGATGCGCGCAGGAACCGCCCGCCGTTGTCGACGATGACGCTGTCGCCTGCGAGCGTGATGAGGTGCGGCGACCTGACGTCCAGCGCGGCACCGGTGAAGCGCTGATCGTAGCGGACGAAGATGTCGTCGCTCGTGACGACCCAGGTCCGGCCGGCCCGGTCGATCATGATCTTCCTGACCCACTCTCCGGGCGGCAGCCCGACCGACACGTCGTAGGGGGTTATCCTCGATCCGTCGTAGCGGTACAGGCCGGCCTCGGTGCCGAGCAGGATGTAGCCGTCCGCGTCCTGCGCCAGGGCCGACACGGACGTGTTCCCAAGGCCGCGGTCGTCGGAATAATTCTCGAAACGGGCGAACTGCGCCCGGGCTCCCGCAGTCGCGAGGCCCACAAACAGGCAGGCGAACAGGATGGCGTTCCGCAACCGTGACATCGGGCGGTCAAACCAGGGCGGCATGATGACCGGACTTGCGCAGCGACACGGCGAACATCCTCAAGCGAGGCGAGCATGGCTCCGACTTGTTACGATTGGTTGAAGACGACGGGAGTCGCCGGTCCAACGCGGTGCCCGCCGGCGGCGTGTCGCCGGCGGAGCACCCTTGGATCAAGGGTTGGTGGCCGACCCAGGCGCGCCGGCCAAAGGCGCCTGCGGCAGGCCGATCATCGCCGACACGTTCGGCGTGCCGTTGCCGGTCGTGACGGTGTAGGCGCCGTTGTTGGCGACGACGCCGTTGAAGCCCGGGATGGACTGGTGGAAGGCGGCCACGCCGCCGGCGGCCTGGTTGTGCGCGAGCGCGTAGAGGTAGGGATTCAGGTTGCCCTGGCGGCCCTGGGTCTCGACGAGCAGCGCGACGGCGCTGGCCATCTCGGGCGCTGCGGCGCTGGTGCCGATGACGGCGTCCCAGGTGTTGTTGAACACGACGTTGACGTAGGAACGGTCGGTGTTGCCCGAGCCGTCGCCCGGCAAGTTGCCGCCGTTGCACGGGGCCTGCGCGATGTCCGGGCAGCCGCCCATCTGCATGCTCACGTCCGGAACGGCGCGGAACGAGGACGAGCCCGTGTTCACGAGGGACTGGTAGGAGGGCTTGGCATACATCGAGGAGATCCCGCCGCCGGCGCCCCAGACGCCGCCCGAAACGTTAGTGCCCAAGCCGAAGGGATCAAACGCGACCTCGGGATCGGACCACGCATTCTCCTGCTGGTAGGCCAATCCGGAACCGTCGGCCGCCTGCGCGGTGACGAGGTTGGTGCCGCCGACCGCCGTGACGTTCGGGTCGGCTGCCGGTTCGGCGACACCGGTGATGAACTGCGCGGGTTGTCCCAGGAAGTAGCTCGGCGAGATGCAGGCCTGGCCGCCGGCATCTCCCGACGCGGCAATAAAGGTGATTCCCTGCGCGTTGCCCTGCTTGAACAGCTCCGTGTAGGTGTTGAGGATGACGGTCTGGTCCACGCCGTTGTTGTAGGCGGCGGTGTAGTACTGCTCGCACTGGCCGAACGACATCGACACCACGTCGGCGGCGTTGTCGTTGAGGATGGCGGTGTAGCCCGAGATCAGCGACTGGTCGCTCAGGTCTGGCGTGTTGTACAGGACCACCTGCGAGCCGGGCGCGCCGCCGAGGACTTGCTGCACGTCCACGGTCGCTTCCTCGGAGGACGGGTTGTCGACGGAGAACGGGGCGCCGCCGTTCACCGTGCGGCGCGCGAAGACATGCGGATTCGCGGCTTGTCCCGAGTTGGTGGTGAAGTTCTGGTGGTCGAACAGGGTGGACACGTCGGAGTCCAGCACGTCGCTCCCCATCAGCACGGCGACGGTGACGCCATGGCCATCCAGGTGCTGCTGCGCTCCGCCCACCGCGACGGTGGTGGCATAGGACGGATAGCCGTAGGCCTGCTTGAGGTCGTTGTAGAAGTAGCCGCCTGCCGGGCTGGACTGGTTGGCGGGCGCGTCGTAGCCGGCGGCGCTCAGGCGCACGTAGCCCGCAGCACTCAGTCGCACGGAAGTCGACGCGTCGAAGGCGCTGGCGCTGAACGCCGTGATGATCACGTTCAGGGCGGACAAGGAAGCCGGCACGGCCAGCGGCTTGGAAGCAACCACCCGCTTCGGGCCGGACGGGGGCGCCGCCAAGGCCAAAGTCGCGTTGAATGCCGCGTTTACCTCCGCCACCGTCGCCACGACGTGCAGGGAACGGCTTTGCACCGTCACCTGCATGTTGAAGTTGCGCAGGACGGCGGCAGCAATGTTCATCATCGTGGCCGTGGGGCCATACGACGTCGCGAACTGCGCGGGCGTCAGCCAACGATGGTATTGCGGCGAGGTCGGATCCTGCTGCTGGGACAGCAGCGTGTCGAGTGCGGCCGTGTTGCGCAGCGGCAGGATGACGTCGAACTCGACCGTTTGTGACGCCTGCGCCGTGCCCACCACCGCAACCTTTGGCGCGGGTGCCAACGCCGGTGCCGGCGCAGGAGCGGGTGCCGGAGCGGGCGCTGGCGCGGCTGCCGCCGCGACCTTGGCCGCAGGCGCGGCCTCGGAGCGTACGCCAACGGAACTCGTCGCGAGAAGCGCTGTCGTGATGAACAGCGCGGATCTGATTGAACGCACGGTTGAACCTCGTTGCGGTGGTTGCAGGCCGCGATCGTTGCGGTCGTGGCCGGACGTCCCGACTAGCCGCGGAAGCCTTAATGAGGACTTAATGATAACTTGGACGTGTAAACGAAAAAGGAACGATCGGTGCCCCGCCTGGAGCCGGATGCCCTGGTCGACCGCCATGCGGTTACGCAAGCTGGCCCAGCAGCGGCGCCCTCGTCCCCGAGTTGATGACAGCCGCGTGCGCTACGTCCGCCACGGCGTCGATTGTTGACCCGTTCGCGGCCAGCCTCGCCAGCAGGTCCGGCTTGTGCAGCAGGTAGCCCTGCGCGAGGCCGAAGCCGAGCGTCAGCAACGCGTCCCGCTGCAGGTCGTGCTCGACCGACTCCACGATCGTTTCTGCGCCGACTGAGGCCGCCAAGTCCCGGAAGCAGCGCAGCGAAACCCGGTTCAGCGGATTGTGCAGCAGGTTGTGAGTGAGCTGGCCGTCGATCTTCATGTAGTCAACAGGAAAGCTCCTCAGGTAGCTGAACCACGAGCCCCCGCGCCAAAATCGTCCAGTGCCACCTTGATCCGGTGCGCGTGCAGGGCGTCGACCAGCATCCTCGCCTCGTCCAGCCGCGTGATCACGGCCGTTTCGGTGATCTCGAAGCAGAACCTACCCAGGTCGAACCGACCCAGGCCGAAGCGGGTGGAGCCGATTCCCGCAGCATGAAGGCGCGGAAGGCAGGATCGCCGACCGACTGGCCGGACAGGTTCACGCAGATCATGTCGAACCGGTTCGCGGTCAGGTCGCGCTCGAGCCAGCGAAACAGGGTGCGCACCACCCAGCGGTCGATCCGGCCAGCGACATGGAACCGCTCAGCCGCCGGCATGAACAGGCCGGGTGGCCCAGCGTGCCGTCCGGCTCACATAGACGAAGTAGCACCTCGCAGCGCAGCCTGCCGTCGGCTGCGGAAAGCGGCTCGATCCGCCGCCCGTGCAGCTCGAACCGGTCCTGGTCGAGAGCCTGCTCCAGGCGGCTGAGCCAGCACGCGTCGCTGGACCGAAGCAGCATGGCGGGATCGAACGCCTTCCAGGCATGGACGCGGTTGCGGCCCGCTTCCTTGGGCGGCCTGGCACGCGCCGTCCGCGGCCCTCGCCAGGGCCGCGACGTAAAGGTCGCGGCGGTCCACTGCGACCAACCCGATGCTGGCACCCACCCGAAAGCGCCCGCCGCCACCGTTGAACCGGCTCGCGTCGAGGTCGTCGCAGATGCGCCCGGCGACCGCGTGTGCCTGCCCCACCGTGCGGGAGCGCAGGATGATGGCGAACTCGTCCCCGTCCAGCCTGACGACCAGGTCGCCCTCCCATACGTGGGCCTTCAGCAGGCCCGTCACTTGGCGGAGAAGCCTGTTGCCGGTCGTCCGTTCGCACCGGTCATTGACCACCCTGAACCGGTCCAGGTCGATGTGGAGCAGCACGTCGGAGCGGTTGGCGCCGGCGGCCTCGATCGATCGTGCCAGTTCCGCCTTGAGGCAGCACCAGTGCGCCAGGCCGGTCAGTCCGTCACGCGTCGCCTGGTGGCGTAGGCCGTGCGCGTCCGGCACCCCGGCTTCCTGCCGCCACGCGGGCTTCCGCTTCGGTCCAAACTTTCAAAGGCCGGGTTTTCCATTTTGATCCGAAAAAATAACGAACCTGAAGCGTATAGGCTTCGGCCCCGCCGAGAATCAGGCGGTCAAGCGGGTGAAACGACGCAAAAGTTCCGATAGCGCAACTGTTGTGACCCGGCGGCTTTTTCGTCGGGCCCATCCCGGTCGCGACCGGCGGGCCGACACCCGAAGCCCGCCCGCGCGTTGCGTGCCGGATGACTTAGCGCGGGGGAGGCGCACACGGCCATGGCCACCAGCAAGGCACCGTTCGCGCCCGCATCCCAGGCCCGCGACTTTTCCAGCGGACCCGCCCGTGTGACCCGCCACGCACCGCTTCCGGACCGGCTGCCATGACCGATGCGCAGGCCCGCCTGCTCCTGCGCCAAGCGTTCGAGGCCGCGGTGGCGTCGGCGCAACCGGCGCGAGTGCTGGCCGCACACCTGCCGGAACCGCCGCGTGGCCGCTGCATCGTGCTGGGCGCCGGCAAGGCGGCGGCGTCCATGGCGGCCGCGGTGGAAGCTGCCTGGCCGCAGGTGGACCTGTCCGGGCTGGTGGTGACACGGGTCGGCCACGCCGTGCCGACCGCGCGGATCGCGGTGGCGCAAGCCGCGCACCCGGTGCCCGACGCGGCCGGCGAGGCGGCGGCGCGACGCATCCTGGCCCTGGCCGAGGCGGCCGGACCGGACGACCTGGTGCTGGCGCTGATTTCCGGCGGCGGCTCGGCGCTTCTCAGCCTGCCCGCACCCGGCCTCACGCTGGGCGACAAGCAGGCGGTCACGGCGGCGCTGCTGCGCTCCGGCGCCACCATCGACGAGATGAACCAGGTCCGGCGCGCCTTGTCGGCGATCAAGGGCGGCCGGCTGGGGCGGGCAGCGTCGCCGGCGCGGCTGCTCACCCTGGTCATCAGCGACGTGCCGGGGGACGACCCGGCGGTGATCGCGTCCGGCCCGACCATCGCGGTCCAGTCCCGGCCGGGAGTGCCCGGGGAGCGTGCCGCCGCGGCGGCGATCCTGTCGCGCCGCTCCATCCGGCCGCCGGACGCGGTCGCGGCGTTCCTCCGGCAGGCCGAGCTCCCCGCGGCACCGGCATGGTCCGGTGCCGTGCGCCTCGTCGCCAGCCCGTCCATGGCGCTGGACGCCGCCGCCGCGGTGGCGCGCAGCCATGGCGTCACCCCGCTGATCCTGGGCGACGCGATCGAAGGGGAAAGCCGGGAGCTCGGGATCGTGCTGGCCGGTATCGCGCGCTCGGTGCGCGAGCATGGTCACCCGTCGCCGCCGCCGCTGATGTTGTTGTCTGGCGGCGAAACCGTGGTGACGATGACCGGCTTGTCCGGCGCCGCGCGGGGCGGCCGCAATACTGAGCTGTTGTTGTCGTTCGCGGTCGCCAACGCGGGCCGAAACGGGGTCTGGGCGCTCGCCTGTGACACCGACGGCATTGACGGCTCAGGCGACGCCGCCGGGGCGGTGGTGACGCCGTCCTCGCTGGCGCGGGCGGAGGCATATGGGCTTCTGCCGCGCGACCTGCTCGACAGCCACCGCAGCTTTCAACTGTTCGACGCGATCGGCGACCTCCTGCGGACCGGGCCGACCATGACCAACGTCAACGACTTCCGCGCGGTGCTGATCGCCTGAAGCCGGGCACGCTGATCACGCCGCTCCCGGTACCGGTTCCTGCACCGGTTCCGGCACGGGCACGGGCACGGCATCGAACCCGTCTCGCCCGTTCACGATCACGGTCATGATTCCGGCGACGGGCATGGGCATGGGCACGGGCGCAGGCACGGCGTCGAACCGGTCGCGGGCCAGCCGGATCGCCGGATAATGTTGTTCCGCCCACTCCACCAGCCCGGCGAGCGGCTGCAGCAAGGAGCACCCGAGCGGGGATAGCCGGTATTCCACCTGTGGCGGCTTGGTCGGGAACACGTGCCGGGTCGCCAGGCCGTCGCGTTCGAGGTTCCGCAGCGTTTGCGTCAGCATCCGCTTGGAGATGTCTGGCAGGCAGCGATGGAGCGCCCCGAAGCGACGCGGTCCCGCCGCCAGCGCAACCAGGATGAGCATGGTCCACTTGTCGCCGATCCGGTCCAGCACGTTGCGGATCGGGCAGGCAACGGCGTCGAAGCCGGCGGATCCCCATCGCGAGAACGCTTTGGCCAGCGGCAGTTGCTCGGTCAAGCTCGGTTACCTTCCGCTCACCTGGGCACGTGGAACTGCCTTCTAGCATCGCGGCCGGATGGTTCCTAATCAAGACCTCGTCTCTTTTCCTATCCAAACGAGGTTCATCCATGTCCGTCCAGCACGCGCCCCGCCTTCTGGTCACCGGCGCCACCGGGCAGCTCGGCGCCCAGGTCGTGTCCAGGCTGCTCGACACCGTGCCCGCAGGCAGGATCGTCGCCACCGTCCGCGCCGCGCATCACGACAGCAACCAGGTCGGCGGGGAAGCCGCCCACCTGTTCTCGCTCGGCGTCGAGGTCCGGACGGCCGACTACGACCGGCCGGACACCCTGGACAACGCCTTCCACGGCATCGACCGCATGTTGCTGGTATCCTCCAACAACCTAGCGACGCGCAGGACGCAGCACCGCAACGTGGTCGAGGCGGCACGACGCGCCGGGGTGGACCTGCTCGCCTACACCAGCGTGCTGCACGCCGACACCTCCCCGCTGGCGCTGGCGGCCGATCACCGCGACACCGAGGCCCTGCTGCGTGCCTCGGGCATCCCGTTCGTCATCCTGCGCAACGGCTGGTACACCGAGAACTACATGGGCTCGGTGCCGGCCGCCCTTGCCCACGGCACCCTGACCGGCGCTGCCGGAACCGGCCGCATCGCGTCGGCGGCGCGCGCCGATTACGCCGCCGCGGCGGCGGTCGTGCTTTCGAGCGCGGAGGACCTTGCCGGCCGCATCTTCGAGCTGGCCGGCGACGAGGCCTACACCCTGGCCGAGCTGGCCGCGGAGCTGTCGCGGCAATCGGAACGGGCGATCGGCTACACCGACCTGCCCCAAGGCGACTACCGGGCGATGCTGGTCGGTGCCGGTCTGCCGCAGTCCCTGGCCGAGCTGCTGTCCGACTGCGACGCGGCCGCTGCCAGGGGCGCGCTGTTCGACGACAGCCGCCAGCTCGGCGCGCTGATCGGCCGCCCGACCACGCCGATGCCGGCCAGCCTCGCCGCGACGCTCCGGGCACCCTGAAAACGTGGGCGGCCACCGACGGCGCGCGGATCAGGGCGTTTGGTCATGGCACTCGACACACGCTTTCGTGTAAAGCTTGTGCATCGCCCGACATCAGTTGGGGGCAGGCCGGAACCAGCATCGGCCGCGTTGCTTGAAAACATTCCGTCCCCCTTGATGGCGAGCCAAAACCTTTATGCCCGACCCCGTGACCTCGCCTTCACCATCCAGTGCCGTGTCCGGAAGCTGGCGGAAGATGGTGGCTCCCTACCTGAAGCCGGACTGGCGTCGGGCAGCGATCCAGCTCCTGAACACCGGTCTGCCGTTCATCCTGGCGATGACAACCATCCTGCTCGGGATCGGGCACGGCATCTGGTGGGTCCTGCTGCTGGTGCCGGTCACCGCCTTCCTGGTAGTGCGGCTGTTCATGTTCCAGCACGATTGCGGCCACGGTTCCTTCTTCCCGTCGCGCTGGATGAACAACCTGCTCGGCGGCGCGCTGGGCGTGTTGACCCTGACGCCCTACGCGTCCTGGCGCGGCGACCACGCGATCCACCACGCCAGCGCCGGCAACCTGGACCGGCGCGGCGTCGGCGACATCACCACGCTGACCCTGGAGGAGTACCTGGCGCTGACGCCGCTTCGCCGGCTCGGCTACCGGCTCTACCGCCATCCGCTGGTGATGTTCGGCATCGGCCCGGCCTGGCTGTTCCTGATCACCCAGCGCATCCCGGTCGGCAACCCGCGCCGGCGCTGGCGCGACTGGCTCAGCGTGCTCGGCACCGACGCGGCGCTGCTGGCGGGTGCGGCGCTGCTGGTGGTGCTGCTCGGCCCCCTGCCGCTGCTGCTCGGCTGGCTGCCGGTGGTGCTGACAGCGGCGACCATCGGCATTTGGTTGTTCTATGTGCAACACCAGTTCGAGGACGCCTACTGGCAGCCGAAGCCGTCCTGGGACTTCGCTGCCGCCGCGGTGCAGGGATCGTCCTTCTACGACCTGCCGCGGCCGCTGCACTGGCTTACCGGCAACATCGGCTTCCACCACATCCACCATTTGTCCAGCCGCATCCCGAACTACCGCCTGCGCGACTGCCACGAAGCCAATCCGGAACTGCAGAAGGCGCCGCGCTTGTCGTTGCGCCACAGCTTCCGCTGCACCCGGCTTGCGCTGTGGGATGCGCAGCGGCGCAAGCTGGTGTCGTTCCGCAGCGTGCGCGCGCTGGCCGCGGACCGGCACGATCCCGTCTGACACGCCGAAGCCCGGCCATCTCCTCCGGGGTTGCCAGGCCCCTGGGCGCTCCCCTGGGCGTTCCGTTCGGTCCTGTAACTCGGACCCCCCGCGCCGCGAAGTCCTGATCGGCCGAGCCTGCCCGTAACCTGGGCGGTGAGCCGATCAAGGAAGTCCGAGCCATGACGATGCGCCTCCCGACACGATTTTCCACCGCGATGCTTGTCATCCTGGCCGGGGCAGCCGCACCCTTGTCCGGCTCCGTTTGGGCAGCCGATGCCGCCCATCCCACCGTGGTGGAGCTGTTCCAAAGCCAGGGCTGCTCGTCCTGTCCCCCGGCCAACGCCAACGTGCTGGCGATCGCCAACCGTCCGGACCTCCTGGTCCTGTCCTGGCAGGTCACCTACTGGGACAACCTCGGCTGGAAGGACACGTTCGACGATCCGGCCTTCACCCGGCGCCAGCAGGACTACGCCAGCGCGTTCAGGCGCACGCAGGTGTTCACCCCCGAGGTCGTCGTCAACGGGCGCAGCGACGTGGTGGGCGACGATCCCGCCCAGCTCGACGGGCTGATCCGGCAGGCCGACCGTGGGTCCGGCGGCCCTGTCATCGCCGTTGCCGGCGATCGCGCCACCGTGACCGCCGCCGCACCGGGCGCCATCGTGTTCCTGGTGCGCTTTGACCCGAGGATCCAGCAGGTGGCGATACGACGCGGCGAGAACGGCGGTCGCACCCTGCCGCACCGCAACGTGGTGCGCGAGGTGGTGCCGCTCGGGAAAGGCAACGGCGCCGCCCAAACCTTTGTTCTTCCCGCGTCCGCCCGGGTCGGGCTGGACGCCGCGATCCTGGTGCAGGCTGGGCCGGGCGGTCGCATCCTCGCCGCCGCCCGCGCCTGAAAACGGGCAGCCGGGGCGGGTTGTCCCGCGCCCCGGTTGCCCGGTCGTTCCGCCGTCGACGTGGCTACTTCGGCTGGTCGGGCGCCGACATTTTGTCCGGCGCCGCATGGCTCATGGCGCCGTGTCCCATGGTGTCGTGTCCCATGGTGTCGGGGGACATGG
>CAXSHC010000015.1:0-2237 GCA_964236745.1 uncultured Acetobacteraceae bacterium | reverse complement strand
CGTGCGCCATCGCGACGCCATGGCTCATCGCGTTGGAATGCCCCATGCTGTCATGCGCCATCGGCGACGGCGTTTCCGTTTGTGTCGCGGTCTGCGCGAACGCCGCAGCGGACAACGGCAGCGCCAGCAGAACAACGGCCGGAACAACGAACAAGCGCTTCATCCTGGATATTCCTTTGCATGGGCGATCGGCATTCTCGCCTCGCCCTGCCTCATTCTTCGTCGCCGACGCCCTCGCGGTTACAAACGGCGCACAGGTTGCCGGCCGCTCCTCACGATCCGCCGAACCAGTTGTAGCCCTGGTTCTCCCAGTAGCCGCCGGGGTTATGGTTGGTGACGGTGATGGCGACGATGTATTTCGGATTCTTGTAGCCGAGCTTGGTCGGCATCCTGAGCTTCATCGGCGCGCCATAGGCCGGAGGAAGCGGCGCGCCTCCATAGTCCAGCGCCATGATCGTCTGCGGATGCAGCGCGGTTTCCATGTCGATGCTGGTGAAGTAGTCGTCGAAGCACTTGAACCCGACATAGCGTGCGCGCAGGTCCGCGCCGATGCGGCGCAGGAACACCGAGAACGGCACCCCCGACCATTGCCCGATGGCGCTCCAGCCTTCCACGCAGACGTGCCGGGTGATCTGGCTTCGCTGCGGCAGCCCACGCAGCATGGCGAGCGACCACGGCTTCCTGTCGTCGATCAGTCCGGACAGCTCCAGCCGCCAGGCCGACGCGTCTACGGTGCGTATGTCGTCCATGCCGTAATACGCGTTGAACGGAAACGGTCTGGTGATGGCGCTGGCCGGAAACGTCGCCGCCAGCCGTTGCGAACTGAACAAGGCCGCCTGCACGCGGTCGTTGAAACGCGACATCGCCGCCAGTGCCGCGTCGACCGCGTCGCCGTCGTCCAGGTTGCAACCGGTCAGCATCGACAGCGCGCCCAGCGACAACGCGCCGCGCAGCATCAGCCGCCGCTCGATCCTGAGCAGCTCCGGACGCACCGCGTCGTAGCCCGGACGCTCCTTGCCCGGGCTCATGCCGCGGTTCCGGTTTCGCGCGGCGGGGCCAGGCGTCCGCCGGTGATCATGCTGCGCAGGGTCGAGGGCACCAGCGCCACCAGCAGCAGGTGCAGCACGAGAAAGCCCACGATGGTCGCCATCAGCGCGAAATGAATGCGCCGCGCCCAGTCGTAGCCGCCGAAGCACCAGGTCAGCCAGCCGAGCTGCACCGGCTTCCAGATCGACAGCCCGGTGGCGACCACCAGCACCCCCACCAGCAGCACGCTGGCGTACAGCAGGCGCTGCACTGCGTTGTAGTGCCCTTCGCGGTGGGGCAGGCGCAGCCTCAGCGCGGCCCGGGCGTCATGCAGCACCGCGCGCGGCCCGGGCGGGCGGATGTCGCGCCGGAAGTGCCCGCTGCCAAAGCCATAGGCCAGGTAGACGATGCCGGCGCCGAACAAGGACCACATGGCGGCGAAGTGCCAGGCGATGGCGCCGCCGAGCCAGCCGCCCAGCGTCACCCAGGCCGGAAAGCTGAAGAACAGGATCGGTGATGCGTTGTAGATCTGCCAGCCGCTCATGATCATGCAGATCACCGAGACGGCGGCGATCCAGTGCGTAAGCCGCACGATCGCCGGATGCGCCCTCGGTGCGTCGGTCTGTGTCGTCGTCATGAACGGTGCCCTTGCAGTCGGTGGCTCGTTCGGGATGCCACCGCCCGCGGTTACATTTCTGCCTGAACTTGCTCCGAACCGGTCTCGAACGTGCCCTGGGACCACGTTTGCCAGGCCCGGCCCGCGCCGCTGTAACCACCGGCGCCGCCCGGCCGAACATGGTGGTGCGGCCAGATGGCGCGTGTGGCGGGAAAGGCGTGCGGGAGCATGATGCACACGTCCCCGATGCGGATACGGGACCGATGCGCATCCGGCGGGCTGACCGTTGTGGCGCCAGCGCCTGCCAGCCTATCCTGTGCCAGCCTGTCCTGGCCCGGCAGCACGGCCCGCAACCGGGCAGGCGTAGCATCGACGGGGATCCGCGTGGCCGAGCCCGACTGGGACCAGATGATGCAGGCGGCCCAGGCCGGCGACAACGACAGCTACCGCCGACTACTCGGCGAGGTCGGCATCTGGCTCCGGCGCTACTACGGGCGGCGCCTGCCGCCGGCGATGGTCGACGACGCGGTGCAGGACACGCTGCTTGCCGTGCACGAGAAGCGGCACACATTTGACCCGGCGCGGCCGTTCGGCG
>CAXSHC010000014.1:9750-20836 GCA_964236745.1 uncultured Acetobacteraceae bacterium | reverse complement strand
ATGCACGGAACCTACGAGGCCAACCTCGCCACTCATGGCTGCGACGTGCTGATCAACATCGGCGCGCGGTTCGACGACCGGGTGACCGGGCGGCTGGACGCGTTCTCGCCCGGCTCGACCAAGATCCACGTCGACATCGACGCCTCGTCCATCAACAAGATCGTGCGCGTGGACATCCCGGTGGTGGGCGATGCGGGACGCGCCATCACCATGATGACCGAGGCGTGGGAGCGGGGCGACGCGCCGGCGGAACCGGGCGCGCTGGACGCGTGGTGGCGGCAGATCGACGCGTGGCGGGCGATCGACAGCCTGGCCTACAGGCAGGACCCGGCGCCGGAGGGGATCATCAAGCCGCAGCACGCGATCAGGCGGTTGTACGAGCTGTCGCGCGAGACCGGGCGCGACACGTTCGTGACCACGGAGGTCGGCCAGCACCAGATGTGGGCGGCGACGCACTTCCAGTACGAGCGGCCGAACCGGTGGATGACCTCGGGCGGGCTCGGCACCATGGGCTACGGCCTGCCGGCGGCGGTAGGGGTGCAGGTGGCGCACCCCGACGCGCTGGTGGTCGACATCGCGGGCGAAGCGTCCACGCTGATGAACATCCAGGAGCTGGGCACGATCGCGCAGTATAGGCTGCCTGTGAAGCTGTTCATCCTGAACAACCGCTACATGGGCATGGTGCGGCAATGGCAAGAGTTGCTGCACGGCAGCCGCTATTCGCAAAGCTACAGCGAGGCGCTGCCGGACTTCGTCAAGCTGGCGGAAGCGTTCGGGGGAACGGGGATGCGCGCCACTAACCATGGCGAGCTGGACGACGTGATCCGGCGCATGCTGGCGCATGACGGCCCGGTGGTTGCCGACATCTGCGTGGACGAGGCGGAGAACTGCTACCCGATGATCCCGTCCGGCGCCGCGCACAACGAGATGATCCTGGGCCCGGAGCAAAGCGAGCAGGCCGCCCGCATCACCGTCGAAGGCCTGATGCTGGTTTAACACCCGCAGAGCCAACATCCAGGTTTCCAAAGGACGACCGTCCTTTGGCGGGTCCAGGGCAGCGCCCTGGCCTGTTGCCTTGAAAGAACGATTTCATGCCCCCCCAAGACGAGCCGCAGATCTCCGCGGTGATCGCCGTGCTGGTGGAGAACGAGAGCGGCGTGCTGGCGCGCGTGATCGGCCTGTTCTCCGGACGCGGCTACAACATCGAGAGCCTGACGGTGGCGCCGGTGGAGGATGGCGGCAACCGGTCGCGCATCAACATCGTCACCTCCGGCACGCCGATGGTGATCGAGCAGATCAAGGCGCTGCTGTATCGGCTGGTGCCGGTGCACAAGGTGTCCGACCTGACGCAGAGCGGGCCGCACGTCGCGCGCGAGATGGCGCTGGTCAAGGTGGTGTCGAGCGGCGAGCCGCGCACGGAGGCGCTGCGCGTGGCGGAAGCGTTCCGCGCGCGCGCGGTGGACACCACCACCGGCTCGTTCGTGTTCGAGCTGACCGGGGCCAGCGAGAAGATCGACACGTTTATCGACCTGATGCGGCCGCTGGGGCTGGTCGAGGTGTCGCGTACGGGGATCGCGGCCATCGCCCGTGGGCCGCGGACCATCTGATCCCCGTTTGTTCCAAGGAGAAGCCTGACCATGCGCGTTTACTACGACCGCGACGCCGACGTGAACCTGATCAAGGGCCGCAAGGTCGCCATCATCGGCTATGGCAGCCAGGGTCATGCCCACGCCAACAACCTCAAGGATAGCGGGGTGTCGGAGCTGGTGGTGGGGTTGCGCCCGGGCTCGGGCGGGATCGCGAAGGCGGAAGCGGCGGGCATCCGGGTGATGGGACCGTCGGAAGCGGCGGCGTGGGCCGACGTGGTGATGGTGCTCACCCCGGACGAGCTGCAGGGCGACCTGTACGAGCAGCACCTGCGTCCGAACCTCCGGGAAGGGGCGGCGATCGCCTTTGCGCACGGGCTCGCGGTGCATTTCCGGGTGATCGAGCCGAGGCCGGACCTGGACGTGTTCATGATCGCGCCGAAGGGCCCGGGGCACACGGTGCGCTCGGAATACGGGCGCGGCGGCGGGGTGCCGTGCCTGGTGGCGGTGGCGCAGGATCCGTCGGGCAACGCGCTAGAGATCGCGCTGTCCTATGCGAGCGCCATCGGCGGCGGCCGGGCCGGGATCATCGAGACCACGTTCAAGGAGGAATGCGAGACCGACCTGTTCGGCGAGCAGGCGGTGCTGTGCGGGGGCCTGGTGGAGCTGATCCGTGCCGGGTTCGAGACGCTGGTGGAAGGCGGTTACGCGCCGGAGATGGCGTATTTCGAATGCCTGCACGAGGTGAAGCTGATCGTGGACCTGATCTACGAGGGCGGCATCGCCAACATGAACTACTCGATCTCCAACACGGCCGAATACGGCGAGTATGTGACCGGGCCGCGCATCGTCACCGCCGAAACCAAGGCGGAGATGAAGCGGGTGCTCCATGACATCCAGAGCGGCACCTTCACCCGCAACTGGCTGCTGGAGAACAAGGTCGGGCAGGTCGGCTTCAAGGCGACGCGGGCCCGGGTCAACGCGCACCAGATCGAGCAGGTGGGCGAAACGCTGCGCGCGATGATGCCGTGGATCGGCAAGAACCGGCTGGTGGACAAGAGCCGGAACTGAAGTTCGGCGAACCTTGTGGGCCGGCTAATCGTTTCCGGCCCGGCAAAGGGAGACATGCCATGGCGGACGACCACGGGGAGATCGCGACATCCTTCAAGAAGGCGGTGAACATGACGCCCGCCGCCCTGGAGAAATGGCTCGACACCGAGGAGTCGAAATCGGTCGGATGGGCGGACGGGACCAACAAAAAGAACGCCGGCGGCAGCGAGGCGGTGGGTCACAAGGAAGGGCTGCGCATCGTCGAGATCAAGCACAAGAAGCCGGCTGAATTGTCCGACGACGATTACGCCCACATGAAAAAGGTGGTGGGCTACGTGCACCGCCACCTGGCGCAGAAGCCGTCGGGCGACATCGAGCACAGCCGCTGGCGTGCCTCGCTGATGAACTGGGGGCACGACCCGCTGAAGGATTGAACGTCGGCGATGCTCGCCCGGAGGGGGTGGACGGCCATGCCATTCCTCGCTTGCAGGGTCCCGCCCTGGCCGGCGTGCCGGCGGTAGGTGTTGCGGCGGGGGGATTGCCCCGCCCGAGAGCGGTGATGTCGGTAAGGAACTGGTCGCTGTCACCGTCCTGGGGCTCTGCCTCCAAGACCGCGCGCCGTTCGGGCTGGTCGATTTCCTCGCCGGCGCGACGGGGGAAGCATGACCAGGTCGTGCGGTCCTGATCCCGCGACGCCGACGGTTCCGGTGCGATCAAGGCCGGCGAACGCTTCTCCGGGGGTTTCTAGAGTCAGGTCTTGATCCGTGTCGGCGCCACGGTCCGCGCAGCCCGCGCGTCTTTGCAAGGGGTACGTTCCACGGCGTTCCTTCCTGATCGCGCCCGCTCGCCGTTGGTTGAGGAGATGGCGGCTCCATCGGGTGACGGACACCCGACGTTGCTCACAACCCGCCTTGTCCGTCGGCGAAGCTTACACCCTGGCAGGCGGCTGCCCTGCGACCGGTTGATTTCTCGCGATGTTCCGGCCGGTACGCTCCTTGCGAAATCGTACTGGAGCAATGGGAACAAGCGCATGATCGGAAAGATGACGACCGGAGCGACGCCATCCTGGTATTCTCCACGATGCTCGCCGGATCGGTGCATGCCGGGGCCTACGCGGTTCGCGTGGAAACCGCCCTGACCAACGGCGTCCCGTTCAACGCGGTGCGCGCCGCCATGAGCTTCACCAACAGCGCCAACACGGCGACCACCGCCAACTTCACCTATACCGGTCGCCGTTGTTCGGGGACGGCACGGCGGCGGACCTGAACAGCGATTTCGGCTTCAGCACGGCCAACATCTCGAACTACCGGGCGGCGAACACCGGACCGGTGCTCTACAACGGGGCGAGCGTCGCGAACTTCAGCACCGAGGCGAGGCTCCTGGCGTCCAGCGGAAGCACCGCCGGCTACGGCTCATTGTACCAGATCAACCTGGGGTCGCTGGCGGCAGGCATGGTGCTGACTGTCACCCATGGCGACGGGTTCGACCTGTTCGACAACCAGACGGCCCACAGCACCGCGTTCGACATGCCGACCAGGCAGGTCACCAACACCGTGGTGGTCAGCCACGGCATCAACGGTGTGCTGTATTACGCACGTGAGAACGGGGTGCCGTCGGTGCTGGAGGTGTCGGTGCCGGAGCCGATGTCGCTGATCTGTTCGGCGTCGCCGTTCGCCGGTGCGGCCGACTCGCCGCCTGAACCGGCCGAACACAGCCTCGCCGCCCGCAGCGCTGCGGAAGTGCCATCCGCGCCGCGGGTCCAGGCTCCGACCCACGGATGATGACTGTTTGACGCAATCCAGAGCCTGCGCCACGGTGTGCTACGGGTATGTCACGGGCTTTGACCTGCCGGCGACGCGCCGGTTGTCCGGCCGTTCCTGCGGCACAGCCCATGCATGTCGATCGCCCGGCAACCGGCAGCAGGAGCATTCATGGCGATCATGGCGCTGGAAGGGTCCGACATCCTGTTCCCGGAGGGCAGGCGGACGATCCTGAACGACGGCAGGCCGGCGGAATTCTTGCCTGGATGGCGTGCTGTCAACGCTTATGACGGGCTGGCGCCGGTGACCATCGTTTCGTTTCTCAGCGATCGCGGCGACGAAGGCCTATGGTTCCTCGACGCCGAACTGCGCCGTTGCGGCGGTGCCGCGCGGGAGGTGCCGGCGCCGATGCTGGCGGACATGATGGACCGGCTGTGCCCGCTGCTGGACGGGCTGTGGTCGGCGCTGGTGCTGTCGGACCGGCCCCGGCCGATCACGGACGCGGAGCGGGACTTCCTCGACCTGACGGCGCATTGCCGCACCGCGCTGCTCGAGCTCTACCTGGGCGCGTTCGACTCCGCGCTGGCGTTCCGGCGCTTCGACCAACCGGGGGGCGGGCAGGCGCACACGCCGACGCTGTCCTTCGGGCGGCGGCAGGTGCCGCTGCGCATGCAGGGGATGCACGGGCTGTTCGATCCGGGCCTGCTGCAGCGCGAGCAGGCGCGCCTGGTGGGGCAGGGCTTCATGATGCTGCCCTCGCCGGTGGACGGCCAGCCGCTGCGCTGCGACCGCAGCCTAGCGCTGGATGCCGACCTCACCGCATACCGGCTGCACGACCCGCGCTGGGGAGTCACGGCCTACCTGCTCGCGGGCGAGATCTATTTCCGCACGATGGCGGTGTACGTGCCGGAAGCGAGGCTGGTGCTGGCCGCCGATCCGGACGCGTTCGCGGAGCGCTGGCCAGACCTGGAGATCGCGTTCCGCCGCCACCTCGCCCGGCATGGGCGGGCACTGTTCGGCTACCTCGACGCGGCCACCACGGTGCCGCTGCATTTCTGGCGCGGCCGCAACGCGATGCACCTGGGACACCTGCTCTGGAACGACCTGTCCGGGATCGCCGCGGTGGTGGAAGCGGGACCCGCAGACCGGCTGCCGTCGTTCCTGGTGTGCGAAAGCGGGTCGCAGCCGGAAATGTATGGGCCGCTCGACCGGATCTTTCCCGAGCTGCAAGAGCGGGTGGTGCGTCGCCCCGAGCCGTTCATCGCCCTGGTCGACGGCTTCTATGAGACAAGGGCGTGCCTGTTCCGCTCCAGCAGGATGCAGGTGAGCAAGGCGCTGCGGGACCGGATCAGCGCGCCGGAACGGCACGCGGAGGCGCCGGTGATCCTGCTCGGGCTTCGCACCGAGAACCGCACCCTGCACGACCTTCCGGGATTCTGCCGGGCGCTGGTGGCACATCTCGCCGGCACGATCGGGCGAGCGGTGCTGGTGGTGGACGGGCACAACCGCCATGACGGGGACCCGGCTGATGGCGGCGGCGCGATGATCTGGAGCCACGGCGAGCTGGGCGCGCAGTTCTCACCGGTGGAAGCGGAGCAGGAGCTGGTGGGGGTAGTCCGGCAGGCGGCGCTCGGCACCGGTATCAAGGTGCTGAGCACGGTCGGCGAGCCGGTGGCGGAAAGTGTCGCCTGGGGACGGGCAGCACGGTTCTTCGTGTCGTTCTGGGGCGCCGGGCTGGCCAAGTACCGCTGGGTCTGCAACTGCCCGGGCGTGGTGCTGACCAACCGCTGGAACCTCGGCAACCTCCACGACCTGCACATCTATTCCCAGCCGGAAACGATGGAGCAGCCGAGCCCGATGGTGTTCGTGGACGTGGACGCCGTTCACGATCTGCCGGACAGCCCGCTCCGGGTCAGGCACGGCGCAGGCCATGTTCCGTCGCTGTGCAACTTCCGGGTCGACATGCCGGCGGTGCTCGAAGCGGTGGACGCGATGGCGCGGGACCGTATCCCGGCGCCGTTGCACGTGCCGGCGGCGGCGCGCGGCCGTGCGGACGCGGCCGCCGCCCGGCCCGCGGGTGCTGCGCGCCGGTCGCGCGGCCAGCGCGTGCCGGCGGGCTGAGCGTCGCCCGACCGCGTGTTGTCAGTCGGACAGGGAGCGCGCCTCGTCGGGGAGCATGATCGGGATGCCGTCACGGACCGGATAGGCGAGACCGGCCTGGTGGCTGACAAGCTCGTTCCTGTCGCGGTCGTAGGCGAGCGGGCCCTTGGTCACCGGGCACACCAGGATCTCCAACAGGCGGGGATCCACTGCCTGGGGGCGCGGCGGGCCGGCCGGGTCTTGCATGTCGTTCATGCGGTCTTGTCGCACCGGGATGGCGGCGTTGGAAGATGGCGGCGTCACGCGGAGTGCGGCGGCCGGCCGTTCTCGCCGGTTTCGTGCCCGGCCATCTCCAGCAGGGCCCGCAGCGTGCGCGCCCGCTCAGACAAAGTGGGGGCTTCCAGCAACGCCTGTTTTTCCGCCGGCGGGAACGGGCAGATCATGCTCAGCGTGGTGAGCAGGGTGTCGTCGTCCATCTGCTCGATCGCCTCCCAGCGCGCTTCGAAGCCGCGATGGGCGAAGTAGCGGCGCAGGGTGTCGAGCAGGGCGTCGCGGTCGAACGGAACCTCGCCCGGCTCGTCGGTGTCGCGACCGAAGCCGTCATAGGACACGGACAACAGGCGGTAGGGATGCGGGCCGTCGAGCTCGGCCAGCACGCGGAAGCGGGCGATGCCAGTGAGCGAGATGCTGCAGGTGCCGTCGTCGCGCTCGGAAAAGCTGCTCAGGCGGCCGACGCAGCCGACGCGGAACAGGGCGGGCGGCGCGTCGTCGTCCGGAGCGTCCGGGTCGGCATCGTCGGACGCGTCGCTCGGCTGGATCATGCCGAACAAGCGGTCGGCGGCGAGCACGTCCTCGACCAGGGAAAGGTAGCGCGGCTCGAAGATGTTGAGCGGCAGCCGGCCGCGCGGCAGAAGCAAGGCGCCTGCAAGCGGGAACACCGGCAGCCGGCGCGGCAGCGCGCCCACGCGCAGGTCGTGCAGGCGGGGGACGCGTCGGGCGATCCGTGAGCTCATGCGCCTTCTCCTGAACGGAAGCTCGCGCGGGCCGGCGGCCTGCGGCTCAGCTGAACAACAACGCCGACATCCGGCGCCGGGCAAATAAAGTTTCGGGCTCGGACGCCCCCCAGGCCTCGAAGAAGCGTATCAGCTGCAGGCGGGCCGCCCCGTTGTTCCAGTCGCGGTCGCGCTTGAGGATCTCCAGAAGCGACTCGGCCGCCTCGGGTCGCCGACCGAGGCCGTTCAGGGCGGTGGCCAGCTCGTAACGGGCGTCGTGGTCTTGGGGGTCGGCGTCGAGCCGGACGTGCAGACTGTCGAGTGCGTCGGCGGCGCGCCTGCCTTCGGCGGCGAGGCTGAGGGCGGCACGGGCGCCGGCGATCTCGGGATGGTCGACGAGCCTGGCCGGAACCTCGGCGAGCGCCGCCTCCGCCTGCTGCTCGTCGCCCAGCGCCAGCAGGGCGCGCACCAGCCCGCCCCAGGCGTCGGGAGATTCTGGCTCCTGTTCCAGAAGGGCGGAGAACAGGGAGGCGGCCTCCTCGACCCGGTCCTCGTCCAGCGCCGCCTTGGCGTCGGCGAGCAAGTCGGTGGCGGGCATGGCGCCGCCGGCTGCCTTGAGCAGCGCCTCGACGAAGCGCTTGATCTCGCTTTCGGGCAGGGCGCCCTGGAACAGGTCGAGGATCTGGCCCTGCCAGAACGCGGCGACCGTCGGCACCGACTGCAGCGGCAGGCCGAGCTGCGACAGCTGCGACACCAGGGCGCGGTTGGCGTCGATGTCGATCTTGACCAGCTTGATGCGGCCGCCGGCAGCGCGCGTGACCTTTTCCAGCGCGGGCGTCAGGGTCTTGCAGGGGCCGCACCAGGTGGCCCAGAAATCCACCAGCACCGGGACGCGTCGGCTGTCCTCGATGACGTCGGCCATGAAGCTGTCCTGGTCGCCGTCGACGATGATGGCGGCCTCGGCAGACGGGCCGGCGGGCAATGTCGCGTCGGCCGCCGGCTGGGCCTGGGATGCCGTGGTTGCGGTGCTGCCGGGCCTGGGCTGGCCGATGATGTAGTCCATGGGTCGTTGATCCTGCGCACTGTACGCAGCGTCCGCCGCGCCGTTGGTGTGGTTAACATTGTCGTCTGCCGCCCCGGGTGCAAGCGTCGTGCGCGCCGGAGGCAACAGGCACCCGCGATACCCTTGCGCTCCGGTTGGAAGCCTTCTAAAAGCCCGCCACCGCACCGGAGCGCGGGCGTAGCTCAGGGGTAGAGCACAACCTTGCCAAGGTTGGGGTCGAGGGTTCGAATCCCTTCGCCCGCTCCAGGATCGGTCTTGAAACCAAGCGCTCGTGTTTGAGGCTCGTCCAGCACGCCTCCGCCTTCCGGGCGCATTGGTGGACGCTTGAGCACCATTTGGGCAAATCGATCCGCGTCGCCGACGGGTAAAGGCCGCCTGAACCCTCGCAGGCGACAGTCGTCCGGGAAAAGCAGCTGGTTGGGTGATGCGAGCTGGTGACCATCGTCTCATGGCGCTCGCCTTGTTCGGCCGAGCGACCCTGCGGCATCCACGTGTGGAACCGACTTCCGGAAGAGTTCGCTGCTGCCCCGTCATGGCCGCACCAAGCGAGGGCGGGCTTTCCTTCTGGGCGCGGTTGGGGCGGAGGCCCCAATCGGACTTGCCAACGATCATCTGACCGCGCTCTCACGACCCGTGAAGGCTATGTCGCCGGTGGTTGGTCTCGATCAGGTGCGCGCGGCTCGTGCCATGCTGTTGTCGAGGACCATGAACAGCAGCGAGATCGCCCGCCAGCTCGGTTGCGTGCCGTCGACGCTGTAGCGGCATCTGCCGGGTGGTCGAGGGGCATTGGGTCAAGGCCAGCCTCTCGAACGTCCGGTCCGTTTCAGTCGAACATTCTATCCGTAGATAAGTCATCAAGCATCCACCGGTGGATGCAAGGCGAAGAAGTATCGTTTCGTGATATATGCGGAGGATTTGCCTTATTTGCGTCCCTGTGATGCGCCGCGTTATCCCGTCATCGCCCACGTCGAGATCGATGGCGAGGACTGGAGCAAATTCGAGCGCCTTGCTGCCGACTAGAACCAGATCAGGGTGATCGGCACGATCTTGCCGACGATGATCGAATCGTTGCCAACGTCGCCTGCACGAGCGAGGTGGAACGGCCTCGGCTGGCGGCTCGCTGGAGCTAACGGATCGACCGGCAGGATCAAGGCATATGGCTTCGATCCTGCCGGGCCATACCATGATTGATCCCACCGACCCCTACCTGCAGACCTCACTGGGGATGCTGGACGGTACCGACCCGCGTGTGTCGGCCGTCTGCGGCGGCATGGCGGACACGCCGGCAGACGATCTGCTGATCGTCCTCCATCGTGCGCAGGACACCTTCGTCATACGAGCAGCGCCACTCGTGCAGATCACCGGCCCTGCCCTTGCCCCGGGGAAGGTCTTGGTCATCGAGCAGCATCACGCTGCCCTGACCGAGCACTGGATCGGCCGCATCGACTCGGTGGACCTGACGGTCCGGATGATCGAACAACGAGCGTCCTGATCTGCCGGCTTGGTGTCGGCCATCAAACTCGGTCCTCAGCGACCCAAGGCTGGTTCTCGCCAGATCGTGGGCTTCAAAATTCCTGGCGACTGGGTGCAGATCCTGCCTGGAGTGAAGTGAAGGCAGCCTCTGAGACCGCAATCCAGCACCATGCCGGCAGGCGGATGAAGCCGAAGACCCGCACCGCCAGTATTCCGGGCGGCCGCAGTGGATCGGGTGAGGTCGAACAGGGCAAAGCACTGGTTGTTGCATTCATGGATGAAGCGCATCCCGAACCGCAACGAGTTCCGGAGATCTCCTGCGGCTTCCGCTGCTGCCAGTCCACAAGGCAGCTTGCCGATCTTTGGGATCGCCGCGTCGAAGTGGGATGCGCACAAGAACGATTGCAGCGGTTTCGTGAAAGCTGTGGCGCTTGTCGTGGGCGTGCCGCCAGGTGGCCTCGCCAATGACATGGTGGACAACCGGAACGCTGATCCGGGTTGGACGAAGCTGGCAATGACGCCGCCAAGGCAGGCCAGTTGGCGGCCCAGGGCCATCTCGTCGTCACAGGCAGGAAAGACGCCGGGCACGGGCATGTCGTGGTTATCGTGCCAGGCGAAGGACCACATAAGGTGGCCATGGGCCACTGGGGGACGGCTGGCGGCCGATGGGCGCCGGCAGCTACCTCGCCGGAACTACCGGCATGATCGCTTGGGCGCTCTTGTTGCTGCCAGGGGTTCCTCCCGGTTCGACCATGTTCCGCAAGGGAGTTCAGGGGAACAGGCCCCGGAGCCGCTTGCCGGCGCGCACCTTTTCCACGCCGATCGCCATCGCTGCCGTGCGGTTGGACGTTCGCCGCGCCAGGGCGCGGGTGCGCACCTCGTTGAACGCGCCGTCCAACAGGTGCTCAAGGCGGTTGTTCACCTCGTCCTCGGTCCAGAACAGCCGCTGCAGGTCCTGCACCCACTCGAAATAGCTGACGATCACGCCGCCGGAGTTGCACAGGATGTCGGGGATGACGAAGACGTCGCCGGCGCGGGCGGGGAGTTCGAGCGCGGGGGCTT
>CAXSHC010000014.1:0-9740 GCA_964236745.1 uncultured Acetobacteraceae bacterium | reverse complement strand
ACGAAGACGTCGCCGCGCTCCTCCAGCACGGTGTCGGCGTCGGGCGTGGTCGGGCCGTTGGCGCCTTCCGCCAGGATGCGGCATCGGAGCCTGGACGCGTTGGCGGCGGTGATGACCCGCTCCAGCGCTGCGGGCACCAGTACGTCGCAGGGCTGCTCCAGCAGGGCCGGGCCGTCGATGGTCATCTGGTTGGTGAAGCCGGCCAGCACCCCGTGCTGCCCGACATGCTTCTCGATCGCGTCCAGCGGCAGGCCCTTGGGGTCGAACAAGGCGACGGTGTGGTCGCTGAGCCCGGTGACGCGCATGCCGTGGCGCCGGGCCAGGGCGTAGGCCGACACGCTGCCGACGTTGCCGAAGCCCTGTACGATCGCCGTGGCACCCTGCGGCGCCACGCCGACCACGTCGCAGGCGCGTCGCACCAGATGGGCCACGCCGCGGCCGGTTGCTTCCCGCCTGCCCTCGGTGCCGCCCAGACTGACCGGCTTGCCGGTGACGATCTCGCTGACGGCGTGGCCCTGGTGCACCGAATAGGTGTCCATGAACCAGGCCATCACCTGCTCGTTGGTGCCCATGTCCGGCGCCATCACGTCAGTCTGCGGGCTGACGAAGGGGATCATCTCCTGCATGTAGCGGCGTGACACCGCTTCAAGCTCACGCCGGGACAGGGTGGGCGGGTCGCAGGCCACACCCCCCTTGGCGCCGCCATAGGGCAGGCCGGCGAGTGCGCATTTCCAGCTCATCCAGATCGCCAGCGCCGCGACCTCGCCGATGTCGAGGGTGGAGGAGAACCGCGTACCGCCCTTGGTGGGACCGAACGTCAGGTGATGCTGCACCCGGTAGCCCTGGAACACGACCAGCCTGCCGTCGTCCATGTGTACCGGTAGGGACACGGTGACGGCCCGCTTGGGGTAGAGCAGCCGGTCACGCTCGTCGTGCGGGATCTCGAGGTGGTCCGCGATTACGCCGAACTGGGTCCGGGCCATCTCGAAAACGGGGCCGGTGTAGATGGTCATGCATGCTCCCTGAGCGATGAACGCTGCCGCCTGGCGCCTGAACCGTAGGCGACCCGGTGCGGCCGGGCCATCGGCAAGACCCCTCACGCACGCAGGTCTGGAACGACGTTGTGCCATCGCTCGAAGCGGCGTCCAGATCAACAAAACGTTGGCGAAGCATGAAATTGTTCTGTCCGACCGAGTTCTCTTAAAGACGTTTAATAATAAACGAGAAGCTCAGTAGCGCTTTTTATTAATCTCCTGTCCGAGAATTGTTTCTGCGCCGACTGAACCGACATGTTAGGCCGGAGGATCGGCGCCGGAACCACCGAGCCGCCAGCGCTCTGGCTGAGGAACATCTGTGCAAACAAGCGCGACACAAGCGCGACGCGTGCCAGCACGGACCTCGTTCCGGTTCGATCAGGCGCCCGCGTGCCGCGCGTCGCCGATAAACAGGATCGTTCGGCTTCAGCGTATGGCCAGACCCGCCGCGCGTGTCTGCGCCGGAACCGGCAGCGACAGCGTCAGGTTGCTCAGAAAGGTGAGCCGCCCGCTGCCGTGGTCGACCTTGTAGGCGTAGATCTTGTTGCTCTTGCCGGCGGAGTCGGGGCTGTTCTCCTCCTGCAGCACGTAGAGGAAGTTCTCGTCCGGATCGAGCGAGAACTGGTTGAAGCCGCCGACGCCGCCAGCCACCACATGCTGGATCTCGACGGGATGGGATGGGTTCGACAGGTCGAACACCGAGATCGACTGGTCACTGGTGTTGGATGCGTAAAGGGTTCGTCCGTCGCGGCTGGTACGCAGCCAGCAGAGCCCCTGGCCGGAGTCCGGCGAGGTGCCGACCAGCTTCAGCTGGCCGAACTCGTTGTAGCGGTAGGTCGCGAGCAGGTTCTCGGTGACGAGGCCGGCGTAAACGAAGGGTGCGCGGGGATTGGCCCACAGGCCCAGGGCCGGCACCGTCGATCCGTCCGGCGCCGACGGCGTCACCGTGCCGGTCTTGAACAGGAAGCCGCCCGGAAGCTGGGCATAGGTATCGATCACGCTTCCGCTCGGAAAGCCCACGCTGAAAACGAAGGGCCCGGTGTTGGTGGTCAGGACTTGGCTCGGGTCGGCTCCCGGATGGAGATAGACCTCATCATAGGGCAGGTAGTTCAGGAAGCCGCCGGCGGCGACACCGAAAACGTTCAAGCGCGGCTTGATGTCGGTGGCCGGCGTTGCCGGGTCGAGGGCGTAGTCCGCCGTCACCAACGTGTTGTCATGTAGCCCGAGCGAGACCGGGGTCGAGCCGTGCGCATCCACCGGCGAGCCGGAAAACGGGACCAGGCTGCCGTCCGGCCTGACATGCATGATCGCGATCGTGTTGGAGCCGCCATTGATGGCGTAGAGCACGCTGCTGTCCTGGTTCAGGACGATGTTCTGGTCGTTGTCGAACGGGCCCAGGGCATAGGTGCTGTCGAAGAACCCGGTGCCTCCGGTACGGTAGGGCGAGCCCGGCTTGGCGTGCAGGCTGCCGTCGGTGGCGATGTCGTAGGCGAGAATGGCGTTCTGTCCCGCGGCGGCGACGTTGCTCTCGACGTAGAGCACGTGCTGCCGTGGCCGGGCCCGGTCTGGTGCGACATTCGCCGCGGCGGTTTGCGCCATGGCCAGCGTGGGAAGTGCCGAAGCCAGAACTGTCGCCGCGAGCAACCGCAGGCGTCGTGGAACCAGGATCGTCATGGATGCCTCCAAAGGTGCAACGGTGTTCGTTTCGCTGGGCAGGCGGTGCTGGTTACAGACCGACCAAGGTTTTGCGGGAACCGTTGCATCGGAAACGCCGTCGTTGCTTCAAAGCGTTTGCGAGCCGGGAAGCAGCGATCTTGTTGCCGCAGCCGTGACGGGGCGTGCCGGCCTCGATGCGCTCGCGGGCGCGGAGCGGCTCGATGGTCGATCGGGGACGATGCGGGGCGCGGCGGCTAGGACGGGGTGGAGTCGGGCGCCCAATAGAGAAGCCGACGAAGCAGGCGGTCCATCGCGGTCCAGAGCCCGATCGTCATCGCCGCCAGCACGAACAGGGCTGCGAACATCACGTCGGTCTGGATGCGGGCGTTGGCGTTCAGCATGACGAAGCCGAGCCCGGCGGAAGCGCCCACCCATTCGCCGATCACGGCGCCGATGGGAGCGATGGCGGTGGCGACGCGCAGGCCGGAGCCGAAGGCGGGCAGGGCGGCCGGCAGCCGGACGTGCCACAGCACGGACCACGGGCGGGCGCCCATGGTGCGGGCGAGGTCGAGCCAGCCGGGGTCGGTGCGTCGCAGGCCGTCGGCGAACGAGGCGGCGACGGGGAAGAAGATCACCAGCACCGCCATCACCACCTTGGAGCTCATGCCGAAGCCGAACCACAGCACCAGAAGCGGGGCCAGCGCGAACACCGGCACCGCCTGGCTGAGCAGCAGGATCGGCATCAGCCAGCGCTGCACGCGGGGCGAGAATGCCATCAGCAGGGCGCAGGCCGCCCCGAAGGCGGTGCCGATCAACAGGCCGAGCACGGTCTCGGTGAAGGTGGTCAGGGTGCTCCAGGCGAGCAGGACGCGCTGTTGCCACATGGCGACGGCGACCGAAGCGGGGCTTGGCAGCAGATAGGGCGGGATGCGGGCGGCGCGGCCCACGATCCACCACACCAGCAGAAGAACCAGAAGGGTGAGAAAGGGGCGGGCGACCCGGCCGGCGCGACTCATGGGGCGCGGTCGGGGGGGTGCGGCACGGGAGCGCGTGCTCCGGGGGAAGTGCTGCTCCCAGGAGCGTGGCTTGCCGTCAGCACGCGCATCAGTTCGCCCTGGGTGCGGAGCAGGACCGGGTCGTCGAGCGGGCGGGGGATCGGGCCGGGCACCCGGATCGGCGGACCCAGCCGGGCCGGCTCGCCGGACAGCACCACCAGGCGGTGGCCGAGGCGGCAGGCTTCCAGCGGGTCGTGGGTGATCAGCAGCACGGTGCGGCCCGACAGGAGATCGGCGGCGAGGTCCTGCACCCGGGCGCGGGTGACGGTGTCGAGAGCGGCGAACGGCTCGTCCATCAGCACGAAGGGACGGTTCTCGTAGAGGGTGCGGGCGATGGCGACGCGCTGGCGCATGCCGCCGGACAGCGTGGCGGGCAGGGCCTTGGCGTGGTCGCGCAGGCCCACGCGGTCCAGCAGGTGCAGCGCGCGGGCAAGGTCCGGACGCTCGCCGCGCAGGCGGGCGCCGAGGCACACGTTGCGGATCACGCTGGCCCAGGGAAACAGCAGGTCCTGCTGCGCCATGACGGCGACCCGGCCGGCGAGCGGATGGTTGTCGGTGGCGGACACGGTGCCGGCCTGCGGCAGGGAAAGGCCGGCCGCGATGCGGAGCAGCCCGGTCTTGCCGACCCCGCTGGGGCCCAGCAGCACCAGGAACTCGCCGCCCTGCACCACGAGGTCGAGCCCGGCGAAGATCGTGCGGGCGCCGTGGCGCAGGGTCAGCCCGTGCAGGCGCAGGCCCGGTGGCGCCGCGGACGGCACCATGGGAAGCGCCATGGAAGGTTCGGGAACGGCGTCCGGGCTCATCGGTCTCATCGTAGCCGAGGGCCGCAGGCACGGCACGTCTCGACGGCTGCGACCCCGGCGGCGATGCTGGGGCCGGATACCGAGGAGCGGGAACACGTGGAGCACGTCGTTGCGGATCTGCTGCCCGGGCTGGAAGACGGGTTGTTCGGACGGTTGCGCCGGGGCGCTGCCGCGGAATGGGCGGGCTATGTCGAACACCCGTTCGTGCGCGGCCTTCGCGACGGGAGCCTGTCTGCGGAACGGTTCCGGCACTTCCTGGTGCAGGATTATCTCTACCTGCTGCACTACGCCCGGGCGTCCGCGCTGGCGATCACCAAGAGCGACACCCTGGCCGAGATGCGCGCGGCGGCGCAGACGGTGTCCGGGCTGCTGGTGGGCGAGATGTCGCTGCATGTCGAGTACTGCCGGGGGTGGGGGCTGGACGAGGACGCGCTGCAGGCGGAGCCGGCGTCGGTCGAGACCCTGGCTTATGCGGGCTTCGTGCTGGACCGGGCGCAGTCCGGCGACCTGCTCGACCTCGTGTCGGTGTTGTCGGCCTGCCTGGTCGGCTATGCGGAAGTCGGCGCGCGGCTGGCGTGCCATCCGGAAACGCGCCGGAACGGGAACCCATACCTGTCCTGGATCGAAAGCTATTCCGGGCCGGCGTACATGGCGCTGGCGCAGGACGGCATCGCGCGGCTGAACGCGCTGGGCGAGACGCGGGGCGGGGACAAGCGCTTCCCGATGCTGCTGCGGGACTTCCGCACCGCCGTGCGGCTGGAAACGGCGTTCTGGGACAAGTCGATGAGGGTGAACACGGATGTTCCCTGACGTGACGGATGAAGGCATCCCGGATACCGACCGCTGCCTGCGGCGTGATCCCGGTTGTCGCTCCGGGGCCGGCGGTCAGTGCCCGGTTTGCAGGAACGGGATCGGCGCACCGGCATAGATGGAGCTGGGCAGGCGGCCGTCCCAGCGTTGGGCGCGGGTGTAGTCCGCCAGCGCCGCGTCGGAGGCGACGGCGGCGGCGAGCAGGCGGGTGGCGGTGGCCTGCGCTTCGCCGTTCTTCTGCGTGGCGTAGGAGGTGGCATCGGCCTGCAGGCGGGTCGACTGCGCGAGTCCGCGTGCCTGCTCGATCGCCTGGTTGGCCTGGCCGGACGCGGTGATGCGCGCGGTGTCGGCCTCGATCTGTGCCTTGCGCTGCAGCCCCTGCGCCTGCTCGATCTGGGTCTTGACCACCGCCGCCTGCGCCTGCGCGTCGCGGAAGCTTTGCGCGTAGTCGAGGTTGGTGAGCTGCACGTCGGTGACGTCGAGGTGGTACAGCGCGCGGGCGCGCTCCTTGACCACGGCGTCGACGCGCGACACCAGCGCGCCGCGCTTCTCGGCCACGTCGCTGACGTTCACGGTGCCGGCGGCGATCTTCCACTCGTTGATCACCATGGAGCGCAGGTTCTGCTCGTAGCCCTGGTTGTGCACGAACAGGTAGCCGACCTCGTCCACCGGCACCTGGTACTGCACGGTCAGGACGGCGTCGATCTCCGGGTTGTCGATGGTGTAGGTGTTGAGCAACGGCGTTTCGAACTGCTGCGTGTCGGTGGGGAAGTAGTGCACCGCGCCGAAGAACGGCCATTTCAGGTGGAAGCCTGGCTCTGCGATGCCGGCATAGGCACCGGCGTTGGTGATCACCGCCCGCTGGTTGGGCTGTACCTCGTAGCCGGTGCTGAGGATGCAGGCGGCGACCAGCACGCAGCCCAGGCTGATGGCGATCGCCCTGGGGCTGACGATCGACAGGGACCAGGGGCGTTTCGGGGCGGGAGTGATGTTCCAGTCCATGGCCAGCCTCAGACCGGCGCCGGCTGCGCGCGGGCCTCGGCGACCAGGCGCAGCACGAGCGGGGTCAGGCGGCGCACGATGATGGCGACGCCGGATGGGGACGGATGGATCCCATCTCCCTGGTTGAGGGCGTGGTTGCCGGCGACGCCCTGGAGGAAGAACGGGTCGTAGAGCAGGCCGGGACGCTTCGACAGCCGGTCGAACACGCTGCGGAACGCGTGGAAGTAGGGCATGCCGAGGTTGGGCGGGGCATACATGCCGCTGAGCAGCACCGGGATGTGTTGTGTCGCCAGCCGGTCGAGGATGGCGTCGAGGTTGCGCTCCATCTGGCCAGGATCGAGGCCACGCAGCCCGTCATTGGCGCCGAGCTCCAGGATGGCGGCATCGGGATGGTCGCCAAGCGCCCAGTCCAGCCGCGCGAGGCCGCCGGCGCTGGTGTCGCCGGACACGCCCGCGTCGAGCACGGTGGCGTGGGCGTTCGCCCGGTCGAGGGCAGCCTGAAGCTGGGCCACGAAACCCTGTTCGTGCGGCAGGCCGTAGCCGGCGGTGAGGCTGTCGCCCAGCGCCATGATCCGGACGGTACGCGGCGCGGGATCGGCCTTCACGGCGGTGGAGGCTCCGAAGCACAGCAGCAGGACGGTGGCGATCCGGCACACCCTGCCGGAACATCCCTTGTTGGCGCGTCCCTTGGTGGGGAGTTGGGCGCGGCCATATGGAGCCTTCATGGATGGACAGATGCCTTTGGGTGACAGGTCCGTGCTCGTGGAGGCGCGGAACCTTTGGCTGACGGTGCCCGTGCGCCCCGGTGCGGTCAACAAGGGCAGGGGCAGGACGGGGCCGGCGGAAGCGCTGGACATCGTGCGCGCCATGTCGCTGACGGTGTCGGCGGGCGAGTCCGTGGGGGTGGTCGGGCCGTCGGGCTCGGGCAAGACCAGCCTGCTGATGCTGCTGGCCGGGCTGGAACGGCCGACGCGCGGGCAGGTGCTGGTGGACGGGATCGACCTTGCCACGCTGGACGAGGATGCGCGCGCGCGGTTCCGGGGGCGGCGCATCGGCATCGTGTTCCAGTCGTTCCACCTGATCCCGACCATGACCGCGCTGGAGAACGTGGCGGTGCCACTGGAGCTGGCCGGGCGGGCGGACGCGTTCGCGGTGGCGGGGGACGCGCTGCGCGAGGTCGGGCTGGAACAACGGCTAGGGCACCTGCCCGGGCAGTTGTCGGGAGGCGAGCAGCAGCGGGTGGCGATCGCGCGCGCGTTCGCGCCGCGTCCCGCGTTGCTGCTGGCGGACGAGCCGACCGGGAACCTGGACGCGCGCACCGGCGACACGGTGCAGGCGCTGTTGTTTGCCTTGCAGCGGACGCACGACACCGGGTTGCTCCTGATCACGCACGACCAGGCGCTGGCGGCGCGCTGCGACCGCAGGCTGGCGGTGGCGGACGGGCAGCTGTTCGCGCCGGAAAAGGCGGGAACGTGAGCGGGGCGACGGCAGCCTCGGGATCGATGCTGCGGCTGGCGTTCAGGCTGGCGCTGCGCGACTGGCGCGGCGGGCGGGGCGCGCTCCGTGGCATGGGCATCGTGCTGCTGTGCCTGGCGCTGGGGGTGGCGGCGATCGGCACCATCGGCGGCCTGCGCGACGCGATCCAGCGCGGGGTGGCGGAGCAAAGACGGGCGATCCTGGGCGGGGATCTGTCGATCGAGGACAGCCAGAAGCTGCCAGACGCGTTGCCGGCGTTCCTGGCGGCACGCGGGGCGCATACCTCCACGGTAGTGCGGATGCGCACCATGGCGTACGGGCCGGACGGGCGGCGCATGCTGGTGGAGCTGTCGGCGGTGGACCGGGCGTATCCGCTGGTGGGCGAGGCCACGGTGGCGGGCGGCGGGGGGCTGCAGGCGGCGTTGGAAGCGTCGAGCCCCATGCCTGGGCTGGCGGCAGACCCGCTGGTGGCGGACCGGCTCGGCTTGAAGCCCGGGGGCGTGGTGCGCATCGGCGACGAGCGGCTGCGCGTTCTGCCGAACCTGGACAAGCTGCCGGATGCGGCCGGGCAGACCGCGCTGGCACCCCCGGTGATGATCGCGCGGCCGGCGCTGGACGCGGCGGGGCTGGTGCGGCCGGGCACGCTGCTGACGGTGGCGGTGCGGGTCTCGTTGCCGGACGGGCCGCCGCACGAGGATGCCCGGGCGCGGCTCGGGCGGGCGCAGGCGCTGGCAGGGGCGGTGGCGCGGGCGTTTCCCGGCGAGGCGTGGCGGGTGCGCGACATCGACGACGCGGCGCCGGCGCTGACGCGGGTGGTGGGGCAGGTGGCGCTGTTCATGACCCTGATCGCGCTGGCGGCGCTGCTGCTGGGCGGCATGGGTGTTGCGGCAGGGGTGTCGAGCTGGCTGGAAGGGCGGATCGGCACGATCGCCGTGCTTCGGGCGCTGGGGGCGCCGCCCCGGCTGGCGGCGCTGGTGGTCGGGCTGCAGGTGGCCGGGCTGTGTGCGTTGGGGATCGTGGTCGGCATGGTGGTCGGGCTGGTGCTGCCGCCGGTTGCGGTGCGCGCGCTGGGCGGGCTGCTGCCGGTGGCGCCGCATGGCGGGGTGCAGTGGGCACCCGTGTTGCTGGCCTCAGGGTTCGGGATCGTGGTGGCAGCCTTGTTCGCGCTGTCGCCGCTGGTGCGTGCGGTGTCGGTGCCGCCGTCGGTGCTGTTCCGCGGGCCTGCGGGATTGGCCGGATCGGGAGGCCGGCGGGCCGCGACCTGGACGGCGCAGGCGGGGCTGACGTCGCTGCTGGTGCTGTTGGCGGTGCTGACCGCGCCGGACCGTCGGCTGGCGTTCGGGTTCTGTGTGGTCGCTGGGCTGGTGCTGCTGTTGTTCCGGCTGGCGGCAATCGGCATGACGGCGCTGGCGCGGTTGCTGCCGCGGCCCAGGGCGGGTGCCGGCGTGTTGCGCATGGCGACGCGGCTCGGGCTGGCAGCGCTGGGCCGTCCGGCGGCGCCGGCCGGGCAGATGCTGCTGGCGCTGGGTGCCGGCCTGACCGTGCTGGCGACGATCGCGCTGGCGCAGGGCGACCTGCGCACGTCGCTGCTCGACCAGCTGCCGAAGCACGCGCCGTCGTTCTACTTCATCGACATACAGCCGGACGAGATGCAGCGGTTCGCCACCGTGGTGCGCGGCGTGCCGTCGGCGGGCGAGGTGCGGTCGCTGCCGAGCCTGCGCACGCGGGTGGTGGCCGTGGACGGAGTGCCGGCGGAGCGCGTGGCGGCCACGCCCGGCACGCGCTGGGCGCTGCGCGGCGATCAGGGCTTGACGATCGCAGCCACCTCGCCGCCGGACACGCACATGGCGGCAGGGCGCTGGTGGCCGGCCGGGTATGACGGGCCGCCGTTGCTGTCGTTCGAT
>CAXSHC010000013.1:6385-20985 GCA_964236745.1 uncultured Acetobacteraceae bacterium | reverse complement strand
TTGACCCCGCGCGACCTGCGCAACCTGTCGGCGGAGCAGTTGCGCGAGGTAGCGGACGAGCTTCGGGCGGAAACGCTGGACGCGGTATCGGTCACGGGCGGGCACCTGGGCGCCTCGCTGGGGGTGGTGGAGCTGACGGTGGCGCTGCACGCGGTGTTCGACACCCCGGGCGACCGGCTGATCTGGGACGTCGGCCACCAGACCTACCCGCACAAGATCCTGACCGGGCGGCGCGACCGCATCCGCACCCTGCGCCAGCCGGGCGGGCTGAGCGGCTTCACCCGGCGCTCCGAAAGCCCCTACGACCCGTTCGGGGCGGCGCACTCGTCGACCTCGATCTCGGCCGGCCTCGGCATGGCGGTCGCGCACGACATCCTGGATGCGCAGGCCGTGGCGTCCGGCGCACCCGCCCTGCCCGAGCGCCACGTGATCGCGGTGATCGGCGACGGCTCGATCTCGGCCGGCATGGCCTACGAGGCGATGAACAACGCGGGCTCGTCCAAGGCGCGCCTGATCGTCATCCTCAACGACAACGAGATGAGCATCGCCCCCCCGGTGGGCGCCATGTCGGCCTACCTGACGCGCCTGCTGTCGAGCCGGAAGTACCTGTCCCTGCGCGACCTCGCGGCCAAGCTGGCGCGGCGCCTGCCGACGGGGATCGAGCGCACCGCCCGCAAGGCGGACGAGTTCGCCCGCGGCCTGCTCACCGGCGGCACCTTGTTCGAGGAGCTGGGCTTCTACTACGTGGGCCCGATCGACGGCCACAACATGGACCACCTGCTGCCCGTGCTGCGCAACCTGCGCGACGCGGACGAGGCGGGCCCGGTGCTGCTGCACGTGATCACCCAGAAGGGCCGCGGCTACCCGCCTGCGGAAGCGTCGGGCGACAAGTATCACGCGGTGCAGAAGTTCAACGTGGTCACCGGCGAGCAGACCAAGGCGCCGCCGGGCCCGCCCAGCTTCACCGCCGTGTTCGGCCGCGAGCTCGCCGCGTGTGCGACCGACGACCCGAAGATCGTGGCCATCACCGCCGCCATGCCGTCGGGCACCGGGCTCGACCTGTTCGCCAAGGCGCACCCGGAGCGGTTCTTCGACGTGGGCATCGCCGAGCAGCACGCGGTGACGTTTGCCGCCGGCATGGCCACCGAGGGCCTCAAGCCGTTCTGCGCCATCTACTCGACGTTTCTGCAGCGCGCCTACGACCAGGTGGTGCACGACGTGGTGCTGCAGGGCCTTCCCGTGCGCTTTGCCATCGACCGTGCGGGGCTGGTGGGTGCGGACGGCGCCACCCATGCCGGCGCGTTCGACCTCAACTACCTGCTGTGCCTGCCCGGCATGACGGTGATGGCGCCGAGCGACGAGATCGAGCTTTTGCACATGACCGCCACCGCGGCCGCGTTCGACACCGGCCCGATCGCGCTGCGCTACCCGCGCGGCAACGGCATCGGCCTGGTGCTGCCCGCACGCGGCACGGTGCTGGAGATCGGCCGTGGCCGCATCCTGCGCGAAGCGGGACGGCAGGGCACCAGCCCAGGAAGCAACGGCGGCATCGCCATCCTGAGCCTGGGCACGCGCCTGGGCGAGGTGCTCAAGGCCGCCGACGAGCTGGCCGCGCGAGGGCTGGCGCCGACGGTGGCGGACGCGCGGTTCGCCAAGCCGCTGGACACCGCCCTGGTCGAGCGGCTGGCGCGCGAGCACGCGGTGCTGCTGACGGTGGAGGAAGGGGCTGCCGGCGGGTTCGGCGCCGCCGTGATGCACCACCTGGCCCACACCGGCCACGACGGCCACGCCCTGCTCGACCAGGTCCGCCTGCGCCCCATGACCCTGCCCGACCGGTTCATCGACCACGATACCCCCCAAAGCCAGATCAGGCAGGCCAGCCTCGACAGCAAAAGCATCGTCGAAACCGCACTCAAGGCGTTGGGCGTTGCGGACGCCGGAAGCCCCGTCGTCACCGGCCTCGCCGGGAGGTGAGGAAGCGGGCGGACCAGCTCCTGGTCGAACGCGGCCTGGTCGAGACCCGGACGCGGGCGCAGGCGCTGATCCTGGCCGGGCTGGTGTTCAGCGGCGAGATGCGGATCGACAAGGCGGGTGACGCCCTGGCCGAAGACGTGCCGTTGTCGCTTCGCGGACAGGACCATCCCTGGGTGTCGCGTGGCGGGCTGAAGCTGGCCCACGCACTGGCCTATTTCGGCTTGTCCCCCGAAGGGCGCGTCTGCCTGGACATCGGCGCCTCCACCGGCGGCTTCACCGACGTGCTGCTGGCGCACGGCGCGACAAGAGTGCACGCAGTCGACGTCGGCCACGGCCAGCTTGCCTGGAAACTGCGCGGCGACCCGCGCGTGGTGGTGCACGAGAAGCTGAACGCCCGCACCCTGACCGGTCACGAGGTTCCGGATCCGGTCGAGGTCCTGGTGTGCGACGCGAGCTTCATCGGCCTGCGCACGGTGCTGCCGGCACCGCTGGCGCTATGCGTGCCGGGCGCCTGGGCGGTGGCACTGATCAAGCCGCAGTTCGAGGCGGGACGGGCGGTGGTGGGCGCCAAGGGCGTGGTCCGCGACCCCGCCGTGCATCAGCAGGTGTGCGACGCGATCACAGAATGGTGGAACGGCCTGCCTGGCTGGCAGGTGCTGGGGACGGAGCCGAGCCCGATCACCGGCCCGGAAGGCAACCGTGAGTTCCTGCTCGCGGCACAGCGATCGTGAACAGCGTTCAGATATGCCCGACCTGTTGCAGGTCGTGATGCGATACCTCGGCCAGGAGCTCCCACACACGCGCCGGCTCCATCGGCACGTCGAGATCGTTCAGCAGGTGGTCGAGCTCGTCCAGCTTCGCGTTGTATTCCTGGTCGTTCATGCCGCCGCCCCCGCTCCCACCTTGTCCATCATCGCCATAAACGTGGCGCCAGTGTGACACTTCCTGGTAAACAATCCTTCACGCGCCGCTTCGCATGGAATTGATTGGCGAACCGCGTGTCTTGTCCCGCGCGGCACCCACGCCATCTGCAACGCCCGCCCTTCCGGGCGATCCGGACCCGTCTATGACCCTTTCCGACAGCCTTTCCGCCCCTGCCTCGCACGACGACCACGACCTGTCGGCGTCGGAGCGGGACCGCATCCTGGCCAAGGCGGCCTTGTTCGCGCCGCCGGCACCGGTGCTGGCGGATGGCAGGCGCGAGATCGTCGGCCTGTCGCGCGACGAGCTGACGGAGGCGCTGGTGGCGATCGGCGAGAAGCCGTTCCGCACCAAGCAGGTGTGGCACTGGGTGTACCACCAGGGCGTCACCGATTTTTCCGCCATGAGCACGCTGGCGAAGCCGTTGCAGAACAAGCTGGCGGAGCGCTTCGTGATCGGCCGGCCCGATGCCGCCGTGGTGCAGACCGCCGACGACGAGACGCGCAAGTTCCTGTTCCGCTTTCGCGATGGCCAGGAAGCGGAAACCGTCTACATCCCCGACCGGCGCGAGGACCGGGGTGCTGTGTGCATCTCCTCCCAGGTCGGCTGCACCCTGTCCTGCCGCTTCTGCCACACCGGCACGCAGAAGCTCGCCCGCAACCTGGGTGCGGCTGAAATCGTCGGCCAGTTCATGGCCGCGCGCGACAGCTACGGCGAGTGGCCGAGCCCGCACGGCGACACGCCCCGCCTGCTGTCCACGATCGTGCTGATGGGCATGGGCGAGCCGCTCTACAACTACGAGAACGTGTCCAAGGCGATGCGCATCGTCATGGACGGCGAGGGCATCGCGCTGTCGCGCCGCCGCATTACCTTGTCCACCTCCGGCGTGGTGCCGATGATGGATCGGGCGGGCACGGAACTCGGCGTCAACCTCGCGGTCAGCCTGCATGCCGTGACTGACGAGCTGCGCGACGAGATCGTGCCGCTGAACCGCAAGTATCCGATCAAGGAGCTGATCGCCGCCTGCCGCCGTTATCCCGCCGCCTCCAACGCCCGACGCATTACCTTCGAGTACGTGATGCTGGACGGGGTGAACGACAGCGAGGCGGAGGCGCGCGCGCTGGTGCGGCTGATCGCTGGCATCCCGGCCAAGGTGAACCTGATCCCGTTCAACCCGTGGCCCGGCAGCCAGTACAAGCCTTCCACGCGTCAGCGGCTGGCGCGGTTCGCGGAGATCGTGACGGAAGCCGGCTTCGCATCGCCGATCCGTACCCCGCGCGGCCAGGACATCCTCGCGGCTTGCGGCCAGTTGCGCACGGACAGCAGGCGCGAGCGCCCGGCGGCCTGAGCCTGTGGCCAGGGGAACCCCTCCCACCGTTCGACTCTTCTGGACAGGAGCGCAGGAGGCTCCCGCCATGGCAGACCACGGACAAACCACCGGCAACGTGCCGGTCGAAGGCATCGATCCTGGCGGCACGCACAAGGCGCCGGGCGGCAACGCCCTGAAGAAGGGGCCGGGCGACCACGCGGGCGCCGCCCCGCCAGTGGAAAGCGGCGACCGCAACACCGCGCCCAAGCCCGGTATCCACGACGACGACCACGCCGGCAACGGCAGCCACGAGCACCGATCTGTCTGAACCGGCCCTGTTCGACCGGCTGCGCCTGGCGCTGCCGGAGATCGAGGCAGAAGCCGGGCGTTGCGATCGCGATGGCGCGTTCCCCGAGCGTGGCATCGCTTTGCTCCGGGAAGCCGGGGCACTGGTGGCACCCCTGCCGAGTGCAGTCGGCGGGCTTGGGCTCGGCACCGAGCCGGCGGGTGCGCTCGGGATGCTCCGCCTGCTTCGCCTCCTTGGCGCCGCCAACCTGTCGCTCGGACGGTTGTTCGAGGGCCACGTCAACGCCCTGAAGCTTCTCGGGCACTACGGGCGGCCGCAGCAGGTGCGCGAGGCGGCTGCCGCCATACGGCAGGACGCATTGTTCGGGATCTGGGTCACGGAGGGCGAGAACGGGCTGCGCTACACGCAGGACGCGCCGGACGGGCCGCTGCGGCTCCAGGGGGCTAAGCTGTTCGCGTCGGGGGCGGCCCACGTGACGCATCCGCTCGTCACCGCCACCTCGCCCCAAGGCGACACGCGGATGATGGTGGTCCCGCTCGGGAGCGACCGTGCGGCGCAGGCGATGCCGGCCTCCTTGTCCGGCATGCGCGGCGCCTGTACCGGGCGACACGACTTTTCCGGCTTCGTCCGGGGCCCCGAAATCCTGGTCGGCAGTTCCGGCGACTACCTCAGGCAGCTGGGCGGGATCGACCGGCTTGTGTCCTTGTTCTGCGACGGCCTCGCCGCCCGCAGCCGCGACACCAACCCGCACCAGCAGAACCGCATCGGCGAGGCGCTGATCGCGGGGGAAACCGCCGCCTTGTGGACACGCAAGGCGGCGTTGGTGGCGGAAGGCGACCGCTTCGAGCCGGGCGACGTCGCGGCCACGGTCAACCTGGCGCGTATCGCCGTGGAGGCCGCCGGCCTCGACGTGATCCGGCTGGTACAGCGCGGGCTCGGCCTGTCCGCGTTCCTGGCCGGCAGCCCGGTCGAACGGGTGCTACGCGATCTTTCCACCTATCTGCGGCAGCCGGCCCCGGACGAGACCCTGGTCGAGGGCGCCGCCTGGTTCACCGGCCGCACCCTGCCGGACGCCGACGCCGCATGACCGGCCGTATGACCGGCCATCTGGCGGGCGCGCTGCACGAAGGCTTCCGCAGCTTGCCGCTCGGCACGCTGGAACAGATCGCGCCCGGCACCGCCCTGGTGCTGGCGCCGCACCCCGATGACGAAAGCCTCGGTTGCGGCGGGCTGATCGCCGAGGCCTGCCAGGCTGGCCGTCCGCCGCTGGTGGTGGTGGCGACCGACGGCGCCGGCTCGCATCCCCGTTCGCCAAGCTGGCCGGCGCCACGCCTGCGCGACCAGCGCGAAGCGGAAACCCGGGATGCGGTCGCCTGCCTCGGCCTGCCGCCCGACCGCCTTGCCTTTCTTCGCCTGCCCGACACGCAGGCCCCGCGCGAAGGACCGGCATTTCAGCGCGCGGTGGACAGGCTGGCCGCCTTGGCCGCGGCCGGTGGCTGCGACACGATCCTGGCACCCTGGCGGCACGACCCGCATTGCGACCACGAGGCGGCCTGGCACATGGCGAAGGCGCTGGCGGCGCAAGGCGGTCAGCGCCTCCTGGCCTATCCGGTCTGGGGCTGGCTGATCCCGCCGGACACCGTGCTCGACGCGCCCGCACCCGAAGGCTGGCGGCTTCCCATCGGCCCGCACCTCCAGGCCAAGGCGCTGGCGATCCGGTCGCACCGGACCCAGTACGACGACCTGATCACCGACGACCCGGACGGCTTCCGCCTGCCGCCCGCCCTGTTGTCGGTGTTCGAGGCCCCGTTCGAGGTGTTCCTCCTGTCATGAGCGGAGGAAGCTGGCCGGCAAACGTGTTCGAGCGGATCCACGCCGGAAGCGACGACCCCTGGGGCTTCGAGACCAGCCCCTACGAGCGCGCCAAGTACGCTGACACCCTGGCAGCGCTCGACGGGCGCCGCTACCGCAACGGGCTCGAGCTGGGCTGCTCCATCGGGGTGATGACGCAGGCGCTGGCGGCGCGGTGCGACGCCCTGCTGGCGATCGACATCAGCGGCATCGCGCTGGCCCGTGCCCGGACCCGTTGCGCGGCCCTGCCCGGCGTGCGGTTCGTGCAGGCGGCGTTGCCGGACGGATTGCCGGCGCTCGACCCCGGATCCTGCGACCTCGTGGTGCTGTCGGAACTGCTCTACTTCCTCAGCCCGGGCGATATCGACCGGCTCATGTCCGCCGTGCTGGCGGCCGGCGCGCCGGATGCCGTGATCCTGCTGGTGAACTGGACCGGTACCACGGACACGCCCTGCACCGGCGACGAGGCGGCCGAGCGTGCCCGCGCCTGCTGCGCCGGAACCGACCGCCGCGTGTCGCAGCCGCTTCGCCGCGACGGCTACCGCATCGACCGGATCGGCTGACCGCCAGCTTCCCCGCGTCAAATCGCCTGTCAGGTCGCCCGGGTGCGGAGGCTCACCGCATGTCCGGCCGGAGCGGGGTCCCGGCGGGCCGGGCCTCGCGCTGGCCGGCCTGAACAACCTGAACCCCCGGCAGCCTTTGCGCCCTCGGGATCCGCCTTCCGTTCGCCTGATCCTGTCCAGCCGACTGCCCCCTGTTCAGCCGCCTGCTCCAGCCCGCAAACGATCCGTTCCGCCTCGTCACGATGCCGCGCGAGCTCGGCCCGACGCACCGGATGACGGCACAGGGACACGCTTTCGGCCTCGACACGGGCCCAGGCGGTGCCGAAGCATCGGTCTTCCAGCCATTGCCGGACCAGGCCCGGCGGCAGCGAAATCCGGGCGGCGTAGGCGGACAACGCCTGTTGATCGGGCAGGCCGGCGAGGCGGGCGTCCCGGAGGCCGTGCAGGAACGCGCGCGCTTCGGCACGTCGCAGGCAGTTCCTGGCCGGCTCCAGGCTGTCGTCGAGCATCTCGTCTTGTTGCAGCACGCGCCGGGCGATGGTTTCCGCCATGCCTCCCGGGGCCCGGCCGACCGTGCGGCCGGACACCGTCACCACCGCGTCGGGGGCGTGGCGGATGCGTCGGTCGGCGCGACGCAGCGCATGGAGGAAGCCGCGATCCTCGCCCGAGGGCAGCGCCGGCACACCGCCCACGAGTGCCCAGGCCTGCGCGGTCACGGCGATGCTGGCGCCGGAATGCTCGACGTGGCGCGGCCAGGGATCGGCCGGATCGGGATCGACCAGATGATGGATCCGGTCGAGCAGGGTGGCATACGCGACCTCCGCGTCGTCGTCCCGGTGCAGCTGGGCCGGAATGGCCAGCGCCTCGACCGGATCGATGGCGGCGCGCCCGCACACCACTTCCGCTCCCTGAGCCAGGGCGCGGAGGTTGGCGGACAACCAGTCCGGCCGGGCGGCGCCATCGGCGTCGGTGGTGAACAGGATGCCGTCCGGACCGGCCAGCCCGGCCGCGATCGCCATCGCCTCGCGTCGGGCCGTGCCGGCATGGGCGAAGGCGCGGGAATACAGCCGCTCGACGCAGCACAGCTCGAACGGCAGGTGCCGGGCGGCGTCCCGGGCGCGGGACGCGGTGTCGTCGGTGCAGTTGTTGAGCAGGAGCACGACGTGGTCGAACGACGCCTGCTCCTGTTCTCCCAGCGCCCGCAGGCAGGCGGCGATGCGGTCCACCTCGTCGCGCACCGGGATCGCGACGACAAGGGGGCGGGCGAGGAAGCGGTTGAAGCTCGGCACCAGCGATCCAGACGTGGAGGAGCGTCCGGAACGGCGCGCTGCGCCATCGTAACGACCCGATCGGAGCCATGGTTCCGGCTGGCGGCACTTTTGCGCCAGCCTTTCCGCCTACCTTTTCCGTTCCGGGCGCGGATGCTACGGGACCCGATCGGCCGGACCACGCAGCGCCGGCACTGCCAGGGATGCCCGCATGGCCAACAAAAACGTCAAGAAGGTCGTGCTCGCCTATTCGGGCGGCCTCGACACCAGCGTAATCCTGCGCTGGCTGCAGCTGAACTACCGTTGCGAGGTGGTGACCTTCACCGCCGATCTCGGCCAGGGCGAGGAACTGGAGCCGGCGCGCAGGAAGGCCGAGCTGTTCGGGGTGAAGGACATCTTCGTCGACGACCTGCGCGACACCTTTGTGCGCGACTTCGTGTTCCCGATGTTCCGCGCCAATGCCCTTTACGAGGGGCAGTACCTGCTGGGCACCTCCATCGCCCGGCCCCTGATCGCGCAGCGGCAGATCGAGATCGCGGAGATGGTCGGCGCGGACGCGGTAGCACACGGCGCCACCGGCAAGGGCAACGACCAGGTGCGGTTCGAGCTCAGCTACTATGCGCTGAAGCCCGACGTGACGGTGATCGCGCCCTGGCGGGAATGGGAGCTCACCTCACGCACCCGGCTGCTCGCCTTCGCCGAGGAGAACCAGATCCCGATCAGCCGCGACAAGCGCGGCGAGGCGCCGTTCTCGGTGGACGCGAACCTGCTGCACTCGTCCTCGGAGGGCAAGATCCTGGAGGATCCGGCTCTCGCCCCGGATGAAAGCGTGTTCCAGCGCACCATCAGCCCGGAAGACGCTCCCGACGTGGCAACGGTGATCGCGGTGGACTTCGCCGGCGGCGACCCGGTGGCGGTCAATGGCGAGACGCTTGGGCCCGCAGCCCTGCTGGCGCGGCTGAACGAGTTCGGCCGCGCCAACGGCATCGGCCGGCTGGACCTGGTGGAGAACCGTTTCGTCGGCATGAAGTCGCGCGGGATCTACGAGACGCCGGGCGGGACGGTCCTGCTCCACGCGCACCGGGCAATGGAAAGGAGCGGCGGATGCTGCAGGCGCTGATCGACACCAGCCAGCACAGCGTGACCGGCCGCGTCAGGCTGAAGCTCTACAAGGGCAACGTGATCGTTGTCGGGCGTGAAAGCCCGCACAGCCTCTACGACACCCGCGTGGTCACGTTCGAGGAGGATGGCGGCGCTTATGACCAAATCGACGCGCAGGGCTTCATCAAGCTGAACGCGCTGCGTTTACGGCTGGGGGCCGCGATCGGCCGGAAGGGCGGCACGCCCTGAACCCACACCGGCGGCGGCGCGCCGTCCGGGTCAGCTCGTGGAAACCAGCTCGGCGTTGTCCGTCGCAGGGGTGGCGATCGCCTGCGGAGCACGCGCCGGTTCCGCATCGCGCGCGGCGAAACGTCCGGCGGCCCCAGCCGTGCTTCCGGCCGCATCCCCGTGCACGCAATGCTGCATCGTGCGGCAATGATCGTCCGCGCAGGCGGTCCACAACGGAAGCGGGGCATCGAGCCTGAGCGGGCCGGTTCCCTGTTGCCTGAACTGGCGCAGGCTCCTGGTTGCAGCCAGCGAGCCGATCGCCGGCGCGGTGGCCGGGCCGCCTGCCGCCGGCATCGCATGAAAAAGGGATGCCGCCAGACGCTCGGCGCCGTCACGCGGCGTGGTCCAGGCGCGTGCCGGATCGCGCGCGGCCTCAAGGAACCGGGTGATCGTGTCGATCATCGCTGCGCGAACGTCCGCCGTGAACACAGTCATCTCGCCAGCCCCTGGTTCATCCTTGATGGCCGGCATCATGCCACCGAGACAATAACGACAGGTTAACGGTTTTATGACCAGATGTTTTTTCCTGGCGCGACAAGAAAGTCGCGATCCTTAGTGCCGGTTTGGGCTGTCCTGCTGCGTGCCCTCGCGCAGGATCCGCTTCGCCATGTCCAGCACCTTGGGCATGGTGTCGTTATAGAACGAGATCAACCGCATGGTCGGCCTGACGACCCTGTCGGGCTCATCGGCCGCACCGTCAACCGCGACCAGATGAACGGTGCGCAGCGTGTTCAGCGCCTGCTCGACCTCTGTCGCGGTCCAGCGCGGCTCAAGGTCCTTCTGGTATTCGGCAAGTGCTCGTATGTGCCCTTCGGCGAAGAACAGGCAGATCGAGCGCATCAGCTCGTCCCGCAGGGGATCGGGCCGGTAGTGCACGCCCATCAGGACCGCGAGCGCTTCCTCACGGCTTTCCATGAACCAGTGCAGCAGGCGGAGCGATATCGCCGCATCCCGGTTCAGCGAGTTGTCGTTCGCAGCCTGCAGGTCGTCATACGCCACCATGGTCCATCTACGAGGCCAGAAGCCCACAGTTCTCGACGGTCCCCACTCTGCCGCCTAATAAAGTCCGTGTGACGAGACCAAGGGTCAGGCGGACAGCGCCGGGTAGCGCACGCCGGTCAGCTGCTCCGACACTGTCCACAGTCGCTGCCAGGTCGCCTGGTCCAGGGCGTGCGACGAGATCACGGCCAGGGCCGGGTCACCCTTGATCTCCTTGAACCCGTCCGGCCCCCAGTACTGCCCGCCGGTCACGTCGGGCATGGTCGCGGCATACAGGCCCGGCAGCGCTCCCCGGGGGGCATCCTGCCCGAACACGCCGATCGCGGCGTTGGCGGCAGCGGCCGCAATCCGGGGCAGGCCGGTGGCGGCGATGAAGCCGGTGGTGGCGATGCCGGGGTGTGCCGCCACGCTGACCAAGCGCGACCTGGCTGCGCGGGCACGGCGGTCGAGTTCGAGCGCGAACACGAGGTTCGCCAGCTTGGACTGGCTGTAGGCCCTGCTGCCGTTGTAGCGGCGCTCGCTCTGAAGGTCGTCGAAGTCGATACGGCCGCGCCGGTGGGCGATGCTGCTGATCGCCACCATCCGCGGGCTCGGTGCCGCCAGCAGCACCGGCATCAGCAGCCCGGTCAGCGCGAAATGGCCGAGGTGGTTGGTGCCGAACTGGCGCTCGAAGCCGTCAACCGTGACTGCGCGCGCCGACTGCAGGCCGAGCCCGGCATTGTTCAGCAGCAGGTCGATCTGCGGGAATGCCTCCGTGGTGCGTTGGGCGAAGGCGCGCACGCTGTCCAGCTCGGCCATGTCCAGCAGCGAAACAGACACCGCCGCGTCCGGGTGGCGCGCCTCGATACGGGCCCGGACGGCGTCGCCACGCGCCTGGCTGCGGACCGCCAGCACCACGTGCGCCCCGCGTCCGGCGAGCGCGTCCGCCGCTTCCGCGCCGATGCCGCTGCTTCCCCCGGTGATAACAACGATCCGACCGCGCTGGTCAGGCATGTCGGCGGGTGTCCAGCGTGACATCGGTCGGAACTCCTGTTGCTTGGCTGTGGCGCCGGTTCAATACACCACGCGGCCGGCGGGCCCACCTATGCCCCTGCTCCAGGCTGCGGGTCCGGGCTCGGGAACGGCAGGCTGCGGTTGATGTGGGTCGCCGCGATCGCCGCGTGCCCGCTCGCCACGCTCACCTGCGACAGGCCGCTGACCACGTCGCCGGCTGCGTAGAGCCCGTCCACGCTCGTGCGCTGGTTCCGGTCCACGAGCAGCGCCCCGTCCGCATCCGCGTCCGCGCCCAGTTCAAGGGCGAGGGCGGAGCGTATGCGCGTGCCAAGCGCCGAGTAGATGGTGTCGTAGCGCCGCTCGGTGCCGTCACGCATGTGCCAGGCGGCGATCCGGTCTCCTTCCACCGACAGCGCCTCGACCGGCGTCTCGTCGATCGTGATCCCGGCCTCGTGCAGGGCCTTCCACTCGTCGTCCGGCATCTCCATCGCCCGGCCCAGGGTCAGCACGGTCAGATCCGCGGTGTAGCTCCGGATCAGCAGCGCTTCCTTGACCCGGCAGGGACCGAACGCAATCAGCGCCACCTTCTGCCCGATCACCTCGAAGGCGTCGCAGATCGGGCAATAGCGCACCAGGCCGCGACGCACCGCGTCGCGCACCCCCGGAAGCTCCGGCTCGACGTCCAGTCCGCCGGTTGCCAGCAGCACACGCGGCACGCGCAGCCTCGTGCCGGACACCACCGCCTCGAACCCGCCTTGCGGCAGCGCCGACAGCGCGGACACCATGCCCGGCTGGATGACGGCGCCGTAGCGGGTGGCCTGGACGCGCATGCGACCCAGCAGGTCGTTGCCGGACAGGCCGTCGGGGAAGCCCACCAGGTTGTGCGACACCGGGATCCAGGACGCCCGGCTGCTGCTGCCGTCGACCACCGTCACCGCACGGCGGAACCGGGCGAGGTACACCGCGGCGGTCAAACCCGCGGGGCCGGCTCCGATTACGAGGCAGTCCATCGGAACTCCTGACGCTGCGCCGGCCGTCAGGATGCCCGATCACGCCCCGGCCTGTCATCCCGCTCCGCGGACGTCGTCATCCGTCGGCCGCCGCCATCCGGACGAAGCGCGGCACCGGCGCCCCGTCCACCAGCACCGTCTCGTTCCACATCGCCAGCGGCCGTACCCAGGTGCTGCCGTCTTGGTCGGCGCGGTACACCACCAGCCATTCCTCGGTTTCGCTGTGCCGCCCGGTGGCCAGCACCATGTAGAGCCCGCCCTTGTAGTGCTTGTAGGCGCCCGGCGTCGGTTCCATGGCATGTCATCCTTGATCTCTGGCCCGGCGCCCTGTCGGCCTGACGCCTTCCTGCCCCGGCATCGGCCCCTCGTCGGCGCCGCTCCTCCCGCCTATGATGCGGTTCCCGCCAAGATCGCCGGCCCTACCGCCGCTGGAAACCCCTGCATGACCTGCCGCCCGACCGGCCTCGCCTTTGCCTTCTGCCTGCTTGCGTCGCTGCCGGCGGCGGCCGCCGAAGCCCGGCACCGCCATCACCATCCCGTGCCCGTCGCCGCGGCGAGCCCGGTGATCCTGACGCAGCAGCCGGGCACGGCGCTCGACACCGCGGCGCGCGAACTGAATGCCGAAGACATCGCCGGCGCCCGCAAGCGCAACGAAACCCCGATCGTGCTGATCGGCTCGGCGCCCTTGTCCACCAACCACGGCGACACCGCCTTGTTCGTGCAAACGCAGTCGGCCAGCCTGTGCGGTTCGGCCGGCTGCTCGACCTCGGTCTACCTCCGCCACGACGGGCACTGGATCAAGGTGCTGGATTCCGTCAGCGGCCCAATCAAGGTGCTGGCGACCAGCTCGGGCGGCATGCACGACCTGGTGGTGGGCGACAAGGATCGCTGGACCTGGTTCGGCCAGGCTTATCACGACACCCTGCCGGCAGCCCCGATCGGCAACCTCAAGCGCTCGGTGGAGCGGCACCAGGAACAGGCGCAGGCACGTCGGGGCGGATGAGCAGTAATGGAGCGGGTGAAGGGAATCGAACCCTCGTATGAAGCTTGGGAAGCTTCCGTTCTACCATTGAACTACACCCGCCCGTCGCCAGGCTACCCAGGCACCATACGGCCGCACGGCCCCGTCGGCAACGCCTCGCGCAGTTGACGGGCCCCGGAAGCGCCCCCTAGAACTGTTGCCGCCCACTCCTCGCGACCTCTCCGGCCAGCCTGCGGCGAAGTGAAGCAAGCGCGTGGAAGCGGCCTTGGCGGAAGGCTAGCGGGATCCGGATACGGGCCGCCTCGGCATCCCTGTCCGGGCATCGCCTCCGACCGATCGGGGAAGCCGAGATGAACGACCAGCACGCCCTCCACCCTGCTACCCTGCTGCTCCATGCCGGGACCTCCCGTACCCCGCACGGGGAAACCAGCGAGGCGATGTTTCTCACCTCCGGCTTCGTCTACGACGATGCCGAGCAGGCGGAAGCCACCTTCCTGGGGCAGGCGACGCACTACCAGTACAGCCGCTTCGGCAACCCCACCGTGGCCGCGTTCGAGAACAGGCTGGCGGCGCTGGAAGGCGCCGAGGCCTGCCGCGCCACCGCCACCGGCATGGCCGCGGTGAGCTCGGCCCTGCTCAGCCACCTCAAGGCTGGCGATCGCATCGTCGCCGCCCGCGCGTTGTTCGGCTCCTGCCACTGGATCGTCGCCCATCTGCTGCCGCGCTACGGCATCGAGAGCGTGTTCGTCGACGGCGGCGACCTGGACGCGTGGGCGCAGGCGTTGTCGGTGCCCACTGCCTGCGTGCTGCTGGAAACGCCGTCCAACCCGATGCTGGACATCGTCGACCTCCGGGCGGTGTGCGACATGGCGCACGAGGCCGGCGCCGTGGTGGTGGTGGACAACGTGTTCGCCACACCCTTGCTGCAGCAGCCGCTGCGCTTCGGCGCGGACGTGGTGGTGTATTCCTGCACCAAGCACATCGATGGCCAGGGCCGAGTGCTGGGCGGCGCGGTGCTCGGCACCAGCGCCTGG
>CAXSHC010000013.1:0-6375 GCA_964236745.1 uncultured Acetobacteraceae bacterium | reverse complement strand
CGTTCCTGCGCAACACCGGCCCGGCGATGTCGCCGTTCAACGCCTGGGTGCTGTCCAAGGGACTGGAAACCCTGACGCTGCGGGTGGACGCGATGACGCGCAGCGCCGCAACGATCGCGGACATGCTGGCCGCGTCGCCCGGTATCGCCCGGGTCTGGTATCCGGCGCGCGCCGACCATCCGCAGCAAGCGCTCGCGATGCGGCAGATGGACGCCGGCGGCACCCTGGTCACCTTTGCCGTGGACGGTGGCAAGGCGGACGCGTTCCGGATGATGAACGCGTTCCGGCTGATCGCCATTTCCAACAACCTGGGCGACAGCCGCTCCATGGTGACCCATCCGGCCACCACCACCCACATGAAGATCGGACACGCGGAGCGCGCGGCACTCGGCATCGGCGACGGCGTGATCCGGCTGTCGGTGGGCCTTGAGGACGTGCGCGACCTTCTTCTCGACCTCCGGCGCGGCCTGGACGCGCTGGCGGACCGTGACCGGCGCCAGGCAGCGGAATAGGATACCGGGGAACGACGCCATGAAGGACAAGGAACGCATGACCGTCACCCCCGTACCGGACGCCGATCCGAGGCCGGACGCCGAGGACGGGATGCCCTGCTTCAGCGCCGTCACCCGCGGCATACGCGTCAGCGTGCGCTCGGTGTTCCTGGAGGACCAGTCGCAGCCCGACGAGCGCCACTACCTGTGGGCCTACCGGGTGCGGATCGAGAACCACGGCACGGACACGGTGCGCCTGCTCGGACGCTCCTGGCTGATCACCGACGCCACCGGCCATGTCGAGAAGGTGCAGGGCGAGGGCGTGGTCGGCGAGCAGCCGGAACTCTCGCCGGACGAAGCGTTCGAATACACCTCCGGCACCCCGTTGGCGACGCCGACTGGCTTCATGTCCGGCCACTACCACATGGTCGCCACCGGTTCGGGCGAGCTGTTCGACGTGGCGATCCCGACCTTCAGCCTGGACAGCCCGCACCAGGCCGGCATCGTGCACTAGAGCATGATCCGTTCGCATCGGCTCACGGAGCATGCTCTAGCCCATTGTTTTATCGGGCATCTTTATTCGATCGACCGATCCGGTTCGATCGGATGATGCTCTAGCAGCGTCGACACTTCGGGGCACGAGCCGCTATGGACCACGACGCCGACGCGCGCGACGCGCGCCGTCCTACGCGGGAGGAAGCGGAGGAGGCGGTGCGCACCCTGCTGCGCTGGGCCGGCGAGGACCCGACGCGCGAAGGGCTGCGCGACACCCCGCCCCGCGTGGTGCGCTCGTACGAAGAGTTCTTCGCCGGCTACGCCACCGACCCGGTGGCGCTGCTGAGCCGCACCTTCGCCGAGGTGGACGACTACGACGAGATCGTGCTGCTGCGCGACATACGCTTCGAAAGCCACTGCGAGCACCACATGGTACCGATCATCGGCAGGGCTCACGTGGCCTACCTGCCGCGCCGGCGCGTGGTGGGGATCAGCAAGCTCGCCCGCGTGGTGGACGCTTATGCGCGACGGCTGCAGATCCAGGAACGCCTCACCGCCCAGATCGCCAACACCATCAACGACGTGCTGCAGCCGCACGGGGTCGCGGTGATTCTGGAAGCCGGGCACCAGTGCATGACCACGCGCGGCGTGCACCGCCCCGGCGTGTCCATGGTCACCAGCCGCATGCTGGGCGTCTTCCGCAACAACCCGGCCACCCGCCAGGAGCTGCTGGCGATGCTGAACCGGCCTGGGGTGACGACGCCGTTCGAGTAGGCGGATGCGCCGGCACCCTGCGAACAACATCAAGACTGGCCCCCGGTCGGCAAGCGCGGAGAAACGGGATCGATGTTCGGGTGGGGCGGGCCGAAGCGGCCGAAGGTCGTGGCGTTCGACATCATCGGCACGGTGTTCCCGTTGTCACCGCTTCGGCCCGCCATCACGGCGCTCGGCCTGCCGCCCTCCGCCCTCGAGGGCTGGTTCGCGGCCGGCCTGCGCGACGCCTTCGCCTTGTCCGCGGCCGGCGACTTCGCGCCGTTGCCGGTTGTGCTTGCCGGCGCGCTCGACCAGGTGCTGGCCGAGCAGGGCCTGGACGCGACCCCAAAGGCGAAGGCAGCACTGCTCGACCGGATGAAGCGCCTTGCGCCGCGGCCCGACGCGAGGCAGGCCTTCGAGCTGATCGCCGGTGCCGGCCTCCCGATCCTTGCCGTCAGCAACGGCGCCCGCACGGCCACGCAGTCGCTGCTCAAGGGCGGCGGGCTCAACGACCTTGTCGCGCATGTGGTGTCGGTGGAAGACGTGAAGCTCTTCAAGCCGCGGCGCGCGGTTTATGACCGCGCCGTGCGGGTGGCGGGCGTGAAGGCGAGGCGCGTCGCCCTGGTGGCGGCTCATGCCTGGGATATCAACGGCGCCAAGGCGGCGGGGCTGACCACGGCCTACCTGTCGGCCGACCAGCCGTTCTCCCCCGTGATGCGCAAGCCCGACGTCGAGGCGCCGTCCCTCGCGGCGCTGGCCCGGGCGCTGGTGGCGCTTTGAAACGGGCCGCATGCGGGCAGGCGCGGTTGGCGTATCGCCGCGACACCTGAACCCGGCACGGGCTGGCCCGCCGGAGCAGGACCGGTCCGGTCAACCATACGCTAGGCAGACGGCACGTCCTTGGTGCCGGTGCGCTCCGGCCGCGGCTGGCCACGTTCTTTGTCCGCCCTGCCGGCTTGGCTACCCGTCCGGCTGCGCGTCCCGACCGGGCGTGCGCGCCTACGAGTGCGGCCTGCTCCCCTGCAGCGCGTGCTGGAGGAATGCCGCCCGCGCTTCCGACACGCGCGCCCGGATCAGCGGGTCCGGCAGCAGGTGCGTGCCTGGCAGCAGCAGCAGCTGGTACGGCTTGCCGGCCGCGATCAGCGCCTGGGTCAGCTTCACCGTGTTCTCGAAATACACGTTGTCGTCGGTCAGGCCGTGCATCAGCAGAAGCGGGCGCGACAGGCTGGCGGCATAGGTCAAAACGTTGCTCTTCTTGTACCCGTCCGGATCCTCCTGCGGCGTGCCGAGATAACGCTCGGTGTAGGCCGTGTCGTAGTCGGCGAAGTCCACCACCGGGGCGCCGGCGACCCCCACCTTGAACAGGTCCGGACGGCGGATGGTGGCCATGGCGGTGAAGTAGCCGCCGAAGCTCCAGCCGGTGACGCCGACGCGGCCAAGGTCCATCTCGGGATAGCGGCTTCCCAGCGCCTTCACCCCGTCCGCCTGGTCCTGGAGCGGCAGGTCGATCAGGTCGTGCTCGGTGGCGTGCTCCCAGTCGCGCCCGCGTCCGGGCGTGCCGCGCCCGTCCAGGCTGACCACCACGAAGCCCTGGTCGGCCAGGCACTGGTCCTCCGCCGCGCGTCGCGGCGCGCGTTCCACCATCTTCACCGTGGGGCCGGCATATACCGACAGCACCACCGGATAGCGCTGTCCCGCCGTGAAGTTCGTCGGCCGCACCACCATGGCGTCCATGCCCAGCGGCCCCACGGTGGTGTAGGTCACGCGCGGCACCGCGGGCGCTTCCGCCACGCTCGGCAGGGTGGCGAGCACATGACCGTCCTTGTCGCGCACCAGCACGCGCAGATGGCCGTCGGCGCCGTCAAACGTGTCGGCGAACACCGCGTGGCCTTCGGGCGAGAACTGCGCCGCGTGCAGCCCGGGCTCGACCGCCACCGCGACCGGGGCGCCGCCATGCAGCGGGATCCGGTACAACGCCGAGCCGAGCCGGTCCGGATCGCTGCCGACGGTCACGGTGCCGGCTTCGGCATCCACGTCGGCCAGCGACAGGAAGGGCACGGCCGGCGTGGTCAGGGTGCGGTCCAGGCTGCCGTCGGCATGGTGCAGCTCCAGCGCCCAACGGTCGCCTCGCTCGGCTGCCCACAGGAAGCCCAAGCCGTCCGGTAGCCAGTGCGGCAGCGGCAGGCCGCTGCCGCTGATGTCGGGCGTCAGGTTGATCCAGGCCGGATCGGTCTCGGTCAGCAGGGTGGTGGCATGACCGGTGGCGGGATCCACCGCCAGCACCCGCTCGGTCGTCTGCGCCCGGTTCAGCACCACCAGCGTGAGGGGCCCCTTGCCCTCCGGCCACACCACGCGGGCGAGATACGGAAATGCCGTGCTGTCCCAGTCCACCCAGCGGGTGTCGCCGCCCTGGCGCGACACCAGGCCCAGGCGCAGCCGGGCGTTCGCCGTGCCGGCGCGGGGATAGCGGAACGACACCGGCTGCACCGACGGATGCTCCGGATCGGCGATGAAGTGCTGCTCGACACCGCTGAGGTCGGCCGCCTCGTAGAGCAGGGTCTGGCTGTCGGGCGACCACCAGGTGCCGTCCGGCCGCGACAGCTCCTCGGCGGCGGCGAACTCGGCCACGCCGTGCGTCAGGATGGGGCTGGCGCCGGTGGTGAGCTGCCGGTCCTGTCCACCGGGCAGCTCCACCACGTGCAGCTCGTCGCCACGCACCGCCGCCACCGCCCCGCCATCCGGTGACAGGCGCGGGCCGATCCAGCCTTCGCCCGGTACCGCAACCGGCTGGGCGTTGTCGCTCAACCCGATCCGGCTCAGCCGGCCTGCTTCGCTTACCAGCACCGTCCGGCCGTCGCGGGAGATGGCGTAGTCGGTGATGCCGGACAGCGTCATGCGCGCGCGTTCGCGCCGCGCCTTTTCTTCCACCGATGGGTGGTCGGAGCCGGGATCGGGCCGCGCCAGCTCGGTGACGGCCTTGGTCTGCAGGTCGAAGCGATACAGCCGCAGCGCCGTGTCGCGCGGACCGCTGCGCAGGAACAGCACCGAACGGCCGTCCGGGGTCGGCTCGACATGGGTCGGCACCCCCAGCATGCCGTCCCGCGTCGCCGCCAGCCGCTCGAAGCAGTTCTCCGCCGCGAGCGTCGGGACCGCGCCAAATGGGGTCACGCAGAACGTGGCCGCGCCGAACAGGACAGTGGACAGGCAAAGGACGGAACGCAGCATGGCGGTGACTCGGGCAGGATGTTGACCCGGCGATACCGCCACACGGAGCGCCGGAAGACAAACCGTCATAACATCCGCCGGCGCGGCATCGTGCAGCCGAACGCGGCGCAGCACCGGCGCGCCGCCGCAGTCGCGACGGCAGCGACTGCGACCGCCTCGCATTTCTCAAGTATTCGACTGAGGTATTATAAAACGGATCCCGCCTTTCGTGCCGGTGTTTCATGGAACCGGCAGCCCGGGCTACGCATCCTGCCCTTGCACACCTATCGTGACGCACCGACCAGGAAGACGCCTCATGTCGCTCAGCCAGTCGCAGGTCGCATCCTGCACCAAGTGCCGGTTCTTCGACGACCACCTTCCCAAGCCGAGCGCGGATGACGGGTTGTGCCGCTTCAACCCGCCGGTGACGCAGCCAAGCCTGGACGCGCACGGGCTGTGGCCGGTGGTGTCCGGCCTGGACTGGTGCGGCCACTTCAGCTCGACGCCGAACTGATCGGCGTTCCGCGTCCGGACTAGCCGTGCGGCAGCCCGTGGTAGGTGCGGTTGAAGTAGACCAGCGCTTCCCCCGGGTCGCCAAGCCGGATTTCCTGCACGGCGCAGAAGATCACGCTGTGCGTCCCCACCTCGACCACCTGCGACACCAGGCAGTCGAACGACACCAGCGCCTCCTCCAGCACCGGCGCACCGGTGGCGCCGGTGGTCCACGACCCGGACACGAAGCGTTCCTCCATCTCCAGCGGCCCGGCGAACGCCACCGACACGTTCTTCTGCGCGTGCGCCAGCGTGTTGATGCAGATCGGGCCGCCGACCACGAACGACTCCCGCGCCCGCGCCGCGCGGTTGATGCACACCAGCAGCGTCGGCGGCGCGTCGGTGACCGAGCACACCGCCGACGCCGTCAGGCCATGCCGGTTGTCGGCATCTCCCGTGGTGATGACGTTCACCGCGGCACCCAGCCGGGACATCGCTTCGCGGTAAATGGTTGCATCCACGCCCATGCCGCCCGTCCCCTCCCGGCCGCCACGGCCGTGGACGGTGCGGTTAGCATGGTCGCGCAGACGGCGCGATTCTTCCGCCCCGACGCTTGCCGGGCGATCGGTCTGGACCCGTGCCTATCTCCGGCGGACGTTGTTCCGCATCCCGCAACGCGGACACCCCGGAAACGTCCCCCGGCCGGGGCGCCCCGACGCTTCGCCCACCCGCTTTGAACTGGCCGGAACGACCGGCCACGGCGTGAAGTGGCGGCTGCGGCTCAGGCCAGCGTTTCGTCGAACAGCGCCCGCATCGAGGCCCAGGAGCGGGCATCGGCTTCCGGACTGTAGCGGATCGCGTTTGGCATGTTGCGCTTCCCCGCTTCCTGGTTGGTGAAGCTGTGCACGGTGTTGCCATAGAGGTGCATCTGCCAGTCCAC
>CAXSHC010000012.1:19579-21014 GCA_964236745.1 uncultured Acetobacteraceae bacterium | reverse complement strand
GGACGAGTTGTTGCCCGTGCCGTCCTGGTTGTTCTCGCCGTTGGCCTCGTTGTGCTTGTCGTTGTACGAGACGACGTCCAGCAGGGTGAAGCCGTCATGGGCGGTGATGAAGTTCACCGTCGACCACGGCCGGCGGCCGCGCCGGTTGAACTTGTCGGCCGACGCGCATAGCCGCTGCGCCAGCTCCGCCGCCGACGCTTCCGAGCGCCAGAACGAACGCACGGTGTCGCGGTAGCGGTCGTTCCATTCCGCCCAGCCCGGCGGAAAGCCGCCGACCTGGTAGCCGCCGGGACCGCAATCCCAGGGCTCGGCAATCAGCTTCACGTCCGACAGCACCGGGTCCTGGCGGCAGCTGTCCAGGAACCCGCCGCCTTCGTCGAAGCCGTAGCTTTCGCGGCCGAGAATGGTGGCGAGGTCGAAGCGGAACCCGTCCACGTGCATCTCGGTGACCCAGTAGCGCAGGCTATCGGTCACCATCTGCAGCACGCGCGGATGGCTGAGGTTCACCGTGTTCCCGGTGCCGGTGTCGTTGATGTAGTAACGCTCCTGCCCCGGCAGCAGCCGGTAGTACGACGCGTTGTCGATGCCCTTGAACGACAAGGTGGGCCCGCTCTCGTTGCCTTCGGCGGTGTGGTTGTACACCACGTCCAGGATCACCTCGAGCCCGGCCTCGTGCAGCCGTGCCACCATCGCCTTGAACTCGGACACGTGGCTGCCGGAGCCGGACGCGTAGCGCGGGTCAGGCGCGAAGAAGCCCAGCGTGTTGTAGCCCCAGTAGTTGGTGAGGCCGTTCCGGGCGAGGTGGCCCTCGTCGGCGAACATGTGGATCGGCAGCAGCTCGACGGAGGTGACGCCGAGGTCGCGCATGTGCGCCACCACCTCTTCCGCCGCCAGCCCGGCGAAGGTGCCGCCCTGGCCGAAGCGCAGCGCCGGGTGGCGGATGGTGTAACCGCGCACGTGCGTCTCATAGAAGATGGTGCGCTCCCACGGCACGCGCGGGCGTCGGTCGCGGCCCCAGGTGAAGGCCGGGTCGATCACCCGGCACTTCGGCACGAAGGCGGCGCTGTCGCGGTCGTCGAAGCTGAGGTCGCCGTCGGGATGGCCGAGCCGGTAGCCGAAGATCTCCGGCGCCTGGCGAAGCTCGCCGACATGGGCCAGCGCGTAGGGGTCGAGCAGCAGCTTGTTGGGGTTGAAGCGGTGCCCGGCATCGGGCGCATAGGGCCCGTGCACGCGGTAGCCGTACACCGTGCCCGGCCGCGCGTCCGGCAGGTAGCCGTGCCACACCTCGTCCGTGTACTCCGGCAGCTCGATCCGGGCGAGCTCCTGGCTGCCGGTGGGATCGAACAGGCACAGCTCGACCTTGGTGGCGTTGGCCGAGAACAGCGTGAGGTTGGTGCCCCGGCCGTCCCACAGCGCGCCGCGCGGGTGCGGGGAG
>CAXSHC010000012.1:17666-19569 GCA_964236745.1 uncultured Acetobacteraceae bacterium | reverse complement strand
GGGCCGAGAACAGGGCGAAGTTCACGCCGAGCCCGTCCCAGGTGGCACCCAGCGGATGCGGCAGGCCTTCGGTGATCCGGGGAGCGCTTGGCCCTCGTCCGCTCATGAACCGTTCTCCCCCTCGCGTTCCCGACGGCTGCCGATCGTTGCAGCGCCGCCCCCATCGAGCGGGCGGACACGGCTGCTGTTTCGCGTCACTCGAACAGCAGGCGGCGTAGCACCCCGGGCGCCAGTGCCGCCAGGGCGTTGACGTGCACGTCCGGCCCCGAGAACGGCCCCTTGATCGACACGGTGGCCGCCAGCACGCCGCCGCCCTTTTCCGGGCTCAGCAGCCGCCCCACCAGCGGCAGGCGGCCCGGCAGCTGGTTGATCGCCCAGGCCGGCACCACCGTGCCATGCAGGTCGAGCCGCTGCGCCGACAGGTCGATCTGGCCCCGCATCGTCACCCCCAGCGCCGTGCTGTGCGCCCGTGCGTCCGACAAGGTCAGCACCTCGTTTCGCAAGGTGAACGGCGCCACCAGGCGGTCCACCGCCAGCTGCGGCGCGGGCAGCGCGGTGAGCCAGCCGTAGATCGACAGGTTGCGCACGATCCGCGCCGCCAGCGGGGCGTCCGGCACCACGAAGCGGCCGATGGTGACGGTGCCGGCGAGCGGCGTGCCAGGTGCTGTGTCGTCGAAGCGGCCGTCCAGCCGGAGCGTGCCCCCGGCGATCGCCCCCGTCACGCCCAGCGTTCGCAGCAGCAGCCCGGTATCGCCGGCCGAGCCGGACACGCGCCGCCCGCCTGGCTCCGGCATCAGCTGCACCAGCACCGGGGTCGGCCGCACCGCGACGAGGCGTGCCCGCGCGACGCGACGCCCGTCGTTCTCGACATGCGCCGTCACCCCGCCGAACGACGTGTCGTGCCCGACATACACCGTGTCGAAGGCGAGGTCGGCGGTCCACGGCACCGACGCGGATGTCGCCGCGGCCCGCCCGTTCGCCGGCAAAGCGGCCTGCCCGGCCGCGGCACCGCCCGTCCCGGTTCCCTTGATCGCGGCGGACAGGTCCAGCGCCGGGCCGCGCGCGGTGATCCGGATCGGCGCGGCGGGTTGCCCAGGCGCAGCGGCGGCGGGCAGCTCGACCCGGCCCTGCCCGCTGCTGCGCCCGACCGCGAAGTGCCCGACCACCACTTCGCGCGCCCGTCCGCCCGCGACCGTCGTCCGCGCGTCCACCGACAAGCCGGGCCCGTGGGCATGCAGCGCGTCGATCGCCGACAGGTGGCCGTGCGACAGGGCGATGCGCGCCGAGGCCTCGGCCGGGACGCCGGGGAGCTTGTTCCATACCGCGGTGGTGACGCCGAGACCGGTCATGTCCAGCCCAAGCGAGACGCTTGCCCGCCCGTCCCGCCTTTCCGCGTAGTCGACCACGAGCCCAGCGGCGCCGGACACGTTGCCGGACGGGTCCAGCCCTTCGCGTCGCAGCGCCGCGGGGGTGACCGTGGCCTGCACGTGCGCCTGCTCGAGCACCTGCTCCGGCGGCCCGTCGCGGAAATCCATCGCGTAGTGCAGGCGGGCCGGGATGGAGCCGATCAGCCCGTTGCCGTCCAGGGACAGGCCGCTGGTATCGGCGGACACGAGCAGGCTCGCCCGGTCCAGCGCACGCCCGGACACCACGTTGCCGAGATGAACGTTGTTCATGGTCGAGCGCGCCTGCACCTGCACCTGATCGATGGACACGTCGTTGTTGAGCGGCAACGCCACGGACACGTCGGTCTGGGTGCGTCCGGACGGATGGGTGAAGGGCACCGGGTGGCTGGACAGCAGGCGGAGCCGGGGGTTGGCCAGCTCGTGCAGCAGGTCGCCGAGGTCGCCGGACAGCCTGAACCGGATGGCGGCGGACTGGTGGGCCAAGTTCAGCCCGCCGA
>CAXSHC010000012.1:15718-17656 GCA_964236745.1 uncultured Acetobacteraceae bacterium | reverse complement strand
CACTAATGCGCATCGTGCGGTCGGACACCGCGAGCACCGGCGACGCTCCGGGCGTCCCGACCGGCAGCACCGCGTGCGGCACGGTGACGAGCACCGCATCGGTGCCCTGGAAGGCAAGATGCGCACGCATGTCCACCAAGGGGGGGATCGGCCGGAGCCACCACACGGTCAGCCCGTCGGCGTCGAAGCCGCCGCTCCGGTCGGTCTCGGCCAGCGAGCCCCAGCCATCGGCGCCGGACAGCCGTGTTTCGACGTGCAGCCCGGTGGCCTGGCCGGCGGTGATGTTGGCGGTGATCCAGCGCCGGGCGTTGGCGGCGGCCTCGGCGGGCCAATACTGCGCCAGGGTGTCGAAGCCGATGCGCGGGATGTCGGCGTCCAGCACGGCCTCGATGCGACGGGCGTCGAGAAGGCTGTCGAGCAGCATGCGGCCGTGGGCGTGCAGCTCCGGCCCGGTCGGCACGGCACCCGGCGCGTCCGTGGCGGCGCGCAGCCGGAGGGCCGCCTCGGACAGGCGCAGGGTGACGGTGCGCTGCGGGCCGTCCGGCAGGCTGGCCTGGAGGCGCAGCCGTCCGTCCTCCACGTGCAGCAGCGCGCTGCCGGCCTGGAGGATGCCGGCGCCGAGCCGCGCCGACACCGACGCCTGTACCAGGTCCATGAACTGGCCGGGACCGTTGGCGAAGTCGACGTCCAGCCCCAGCGATACCGGCAGCAACACCGCGCGCAGCGGCAGGAAGGCCGGCAACGACATGGCGAGCCGCGCCGGGACCACCGGATCGAGCGCCAGGTGCCAGGACACGTCGCTGTTGTCCGGGCTGCCGGCGCCGGTACCGCGCAGGGTGGTGCGCCGCCCGTCCAGCAGCATGGACACCGCAAGGCTTCCGACGATGCCGCGGCCCTGCGGGCGGGCGTCCAGGGCGACGTCGCGCAGCACCCAGTCCCGTTTGGCCACCAGGTCGTGCACCGACACCTCCGCGTCGGACACCGCGACGCGACGCAGCCGGTCCCAGCGCAGCATCGGCCCCGAGCTGGGACCGGCGGGTTCGGCTTCGACCGGCGCCAGGCCGAGGCCGAGGCCGTTGCGGGCGTCGCGCCGGAGCGCCAGGCGGGCGCCGGACACCTCGATCTCCTCGACCGCGAGTGCTCCGTGCACCAGTGCCAGCCCGTCCAGGCTGATGCGCAGGCCGGCGATGCGGTCCACCACGCCGTCGCCGACGCGCTGGATCGAAAGGTCGGCCAGGCGAAAGGTGAATGGCGTGCCGGCGCCGCGCCGGAAGCCGTCCCAGCCGAGCCAGGCGCGGCCGATCCGGAGCCGGCCCAAGGGTTCGGGAGGCCGCGCGTCGCCGCGTCGCCCGGACTCGCCACCAAGCGGCAGCGGGGTGAAGGCGTGCACCAGACCCGTGATCTCCACGGGACCGGCCGCCAGGCGCAGCGCCAGCCCGAGCACGCCGAGCACGCCCAGCACCAGCAACGCCAGCAGGGGACGCAGGATCAGGGCAAGCACAGCCCGGCCGTTGCGTGCCCGGCGCACACGGGTGCGGGACACCGGCGCGGTGGCAGGCAGCGCGTCTGGCGGCCGGTCGGGAGGAGCCTGGTCCGGGGTGGTCACGCAGGCCAGCCTGCCGCTCCACGCCGGGAAGAACAATGACCGCAGGCGAAGACGATTTGCGGAGCAGCCGACAGCACGCGAGGCATGCCAGCTATGAGAAATATGAATAGATCAGACAAATATGCGGCCAGGCGTGCCGGATGGCCGCGCCGCGAGACCGTTCGCCCGGCCGATTGACCCACGTGCGGTGCCGATTTGGCTCAAGTCCTTGTTGCGGAACGTAATCGCGCAGAGGCGATTTGCCGGATCGTTTCGCAACGTGCGCAGCGGCAACAGATCGACCGGCTCCGATGCCATGCCAATTGCAGGCCACCTCTTCAAGCATCGTTTAC